>CAMEYZ010000032.1 GCA_945947715.1 uncultured Clostridia bacterium
AAATCGCCCGAGCTGTCGGCGTATATAAAGAGTATAGCCGATTATGCAGGCTCTGACGATTTCCAGCCTGAAAAGGAGATAGCTCCCGAGAGACTTACCGAGATACTTTTCTGATAATATAATACTAATCTCCGATTAAAGTGTAGACAAAAAAGCTGCGCAAAACCCATAAACTCAAGCTTTTGCTTGATATTTTGTACACTTTATTATCGGATATTAGTATAAAATAACCTTAGAAGTGAGCAGGCTTCTAAGGTTATTTTTGTTTCTCTTTTTTTTTCTTGCGTTTATTTTTATGAGCAGTTTTGTCGGCAACGGTCCGCTTCATCTTTCCGCAGAGTACTCCAAGCTGCCCCTTGTTTGCAATAGGGGACAGTGCGGGCAGATATTCCGCTGCGCCCTCGTACATATCCAGCTTTAGCAGGGTGCGCACCATACAGAAGCACAGCATGGAGGAATTTCGTCCGTTATCGCTTTTTTCTATGCGTTTTGAATCCTTGTATGCTTTCAGGAAGATAGTCAGTGCAGCATCGTAATTTCCTGCGATAAACTGATGTATTCCCATAGAGCGGCGCATCAGCAGAGTGTGTTCATCAAGGAGCTCCTTGTTGAGCCGCACGAATAATTCCTCTGCCTCGCGGAACTTGTTCAGCAGAAACAGACAGAGCAGATAATTTGCAGCAAAGCTTTGTTTTAAAAGCTTTGAGATATTTTCGTCGTCTATCTGTGAGAAGGTTTCATAGGCTTCGTCAAGCTCGCCGCGGAAAAGCAGCGCCGAGCCCAGCATGCTTTGTCCTTCGGCTATTTCCGCAGGAGTTTTCGCCTTTTCCATGGCAGACTTCAACGCTGAAAGATACTCGTCAGAATAGCCCTGCTCCGAAAGAATATTTACAATATCCTTGTAGATGTTGGTTTTCTTTTTAAAAAACATCACATCAGATCCTTTTCCTCAGGCTTTATGGCAACGCCATGAACGCGGTCGTAGCGGAATTTCAGCTTAACGAACAGACTTGCCGCCGCATCAAGGAGCGCCATAATTCCGATTACTATATGAAGTACCTTTACGCCGTAAAGGAGCTGATTGTCCAGCGTCTGCAGGATAAAGTAAGCACCGATAGCCGCCAGCATGATTATCTTGGTAAATTTTATCATAAACTCGGCATAGTCGGTAAGCTCCTTTTTTCGTTTTGTCAGAACATTTATGATAACGAATGTGTCCATAAAAAACACCACGACTACCAGCACCATAAATACGATATATGCTGCGCCAAATTCCTTAAGCTGTTCAAACATTTCAACACCTCGTTTTTCAATGTGTCTTTTTCGGGGCTTCCGACCCGTCAACTAATCAAAGGTTTTCTATGACTTCATACGCCTTTATAAGCTGCAGATCGTACAGCTCCTGCTCTGTTGTGGACAGCTTGAAGGGGTCGATTTGCGCGTCCTGAGCCACATCATAGTCCGGCTTGATACCGATACCGGTAAAATTGAAGCGGCTTTTGGTCTGCATTGACGCCACCGAAAACTTTACAGCGCTTCCGTCCGAGCATTTATAGGTCTCCTGTAAAACTCCCTTTCCGTAGGAGGTTTTTCCCACGGTCACTGCAGATTTTTCGTCCTTTAAAATATATGCGAAAAGCTCTGCTTCGCCCTTTGTGCCGTTGTTTATCAGCACAGTAACAGGCCCATTGAGATAGTTTTCGTCCACTGTGACCACCAGCGGCTCATCATTTGTCTTGTAAAAAGCTCTTGCCGCCTCGCAGGGAGGAAGTAGCTCCTCCAGAACAGCAGTCAGGCTTTCAATAGTACCACCGCCATTGTCTCTGACATCGAAGATATATTTTTCAGCGCCCTTTTCCTTAAGCTGTCCGAGAACGTCGGAGAACTGTTCGGGAGTAGTCGCGTTAAATTCGGTAATATGGATGTAGCCGATATTTCCCTTGATGCGCCCGGTAACGGATATGATGTCGTTTCGGGAGGAAATAAGGTCGGTGTTCAGGAATGATGCCGTGCCGTCCTCGGAGATGCGCTTGATATGCAGCTTGACCTTTGTGCCCTCCTGGGAGGTAAACAGCTTGACAGCCTCTGAATATCCTCCTGGATAGGAGATTATGTTGGTATTGTTGACCGCCATTATAATATCGCCGGGTCTGATGCCGTATTCCTCGGCGGAGGAGCCCGCAGTAACATCGGTCACTTTGACATATCCGCTGACGTCCTTTTCCCAGGTGAAGCCCAGACCGATTCGGTAGCCCGTGTATTCGGCGGACATATTAGCGTACTCGCTGGCGGTATAGTAGACAGCGTATGGGTCGTCCAGACCGTTGATATATCCTCTGATAATATCGTCCAGCATGCTGCTCTCGTCGATATTGTTCACGTAGTAGGTCCTGGCAAAGCTGTCGGTCTCGGACAATTTATTGTAAAACTCTTCCTTTTCGCTGACCGAGCGGACTTTTTCGTTAAATATGTTAAGAGCCGCATTATTTGTCACGACAAAGGTCACGGCAGCAGTTATTGCCATCAAACCGACAACCGTGCCGAGGGAAATTTTTTTACTCATATGATCTGCCTTTCCTTTGCGGAAATATGAATAAATCTACACCATGCATTGCTGCACGGTGCAGATCGTTCGTTGTAAATCAATGCTATTGAATGTCTGATCAGTTGTTTACGTCAACATAGTTAAGAGGATCGGTATGCTGACCGTTAACTCTGACCTCGAAGTGGCAGTGATAGCCGTAAGCATAGCCGGTGTTGCCTATGTAGCCGATTATCTGACCCTGCTGGACCTCGTCGCCAACGCTGACGGTAGTGCTTGACATATGGCCGTAAAGAGTAGCGATGTTGTCGCCGTGGTCGATAACGACATGAGTTCCGTAGCCGTTGCCCGTATCTGATGCGGTAATGACCACACCGCCAGCAGAAGCCACAATAGGCTCACCCTGGCAGCCGGGCTTGTTGATGTCGATACCCTTGTGGAAATCGGAGGAGCCCTCCTCAACGATATATCTTTCGCCGTATCCGTCGGTCATATTTCTGACCGAGGGAACGGGCCAGATAAAGCCTGTAACAGAGCTTGTGCCGTAGCCGGTGTCGGAGCTGTCAGATGAAGATGAGGAGCTTGTCTCAGCGCTTTCCTCTTCCTTGGGGAAGTATACCTTGCCCCATTCGTAGGTATCATAGGGGTCCACAAATTCTCTTTCGGTAACGACTGCCGTGGTTACGGTAAACTCGTCGTCGTCGGAGTCGGGGGTATAAAGGTCATATTCCTCAGGCACAGGAGCAGCCTCGGTTTCGGCTGTGGTAGTGACCTCGGGAGCTGTTGTTTCAGCTGGAGCAGTTTCCTGTACGGGAGCCTCTGTCACAGCAGCCTCTTCCTTTTCCTTTGCAGCCTGTTCAGCCTGCTGTTTTTTCTTCTTTTCAGCCATTTTAGCGGCAATTTCTTCCTGCTGCTTGCGGATAAATTCCTGAAGCTCTTCCTCGGCAGCAGCCTCCTGAGCCTTAAGCTCGTCGGTCATTTCAGCCTGAGCCGCAGCCTTTTCCTCGTACCATTTTTTAGTTTCCTCATGGTTTGCGTAGGTCTCGCGGAGCTTTTCAAGAACAGCCACCTGTTCGTTCTTTTTCTCGTCAAGAGCAGCCCGCTGATTTTCCAGAGCAGTCTTATCGTCGTTGAGCTCTTCTATCTTGTCGCACAGCGCGGATATCATATCGTTGTCGTGCTTGGAGATGCGCTGTACCATTTCCATTCTTGCGAGGATATCATAGAAGCTTGATGAACCCGCAAGTATCTCAGCGACACCATCGCCTCCGGACATATAAAGAACTCTGAGACGTTCTCTGAATTCCTCAACGCCCTTGTCCACCTCAGCCTGCTTTGCGGCAATCTTTGCGTCAAGCTCTTCAAGCTGACTGTTCAGAAGAGCAATCTGGTCATTAAGATTAGCCATTTCCTCTTCCTGGACCTTCATTTTTTCATCATAGAGAGCGAGGTATTCGTCCTGCTGTTCAGCACCGTCGAGATATTCGCTGAGCTCTGCCTCCAGCTTTTCGCGTTCCTCAGTAAGAGCTGCTCTGCGCTGCTCAAGAGAAGCGAGCTCGTCCTCATAGTCTGCCGTATATAAAATTCCGCTGCTGCTGAGAGCGGTCACGGATAATATAGCCGCCGCAGCTGCCGCTGTGATCTTGGTGATCAGACGTTTATTCATAGTTAGATGATTCCTCCCTGAAAATTAAACCTTAACATATTTTCTTGTGCTGATAACAGTTCCGATGGAGCCGATAAAAGCACCTGCAAAAATATATGAGAGGACAGTTCTCACTGCCACGGACGAAAACGGGATGAACCCTGAAATTCCAAGTGCGCCCCACAACGTGGTATCGGACATAAGCACGTCCACAAGGGCATCATAGCCCAGCCATGTGATTATGGTGGCGATAATTCCCGCAAAAACGCCCATAAGAAGACCCTCAATGAAAAAGGGTATCTTGATGAAGGTGTTTGTGGCGCCGACGTATTTCATAATAGCTATTTCCCGCTTTCTGAAATCAACGCTTGCTCGTGTGGTGTTGGATATGATTATCAGGCAAACGACGATAAGAGCGGTGATAAGTACCAGCGAGAGGATATATATCAGCGAACGCACGCCAGTAAGAACGCTGACAAAATCGGTAGGAGCCTTAACGGAATAGATACCGTCGAGCTCATTTATCTGCATAAGAGTGGTACTCATTTTGCTGATATCGTTAACTCTGAGCCTGTAGGAATCGGGAAGAGGGCTGTCGTCGCCGATATATTCAAAAAGCTCCTCAGCATTTTCCATGCCTGCCTTCATATCCTGGAAGGCCTCCTCCTTAGAGTAGAAGGTAACGGAGCCGATATTGCTCATTGCCTTAAGACGGTTTCCCATTTCATCTATCTGTTCGTCGGAGATATCGTCTTCAAGGAAAAGGATGACCTCATTTTTGTCCTCGATGTTGCCCACAAAGAGGTTGATATTTTCCACAAACAGCACGGCAAATCCCACCAGCAGGAGGGATACCGTCAGGATACACAGTGAAGCAAAGGACATTATCCTGTTTGTCCATATATTTTTAAGACCCTGCTTAGCAAGGTACGTAACGCTGCTGAATCTCATTATAGA
This sequence comes from uncultured Clostridia bacterium, assembly GCA_945947715.1. Lineage (GTDB taxonomy): Bacteria > Bacillota > Clostridia > Oscillospirales > Ruminococcaceae > RGIG4694. The sequence continues at coordinate 5,145 of CAMEYZ010000032.1, forward strand.
CTATGCTTCCGCAGAAGCAGCCTCCTTTCAATTTATTGGACGGCATAGCGTTAGCCGAAGCTTCTTGACGAAAGTATTAAGTTAAATAATGTCGTCAAATTTAATCTGTCCGTCGAGAATAGAGATAGTACGTCCGCCGAAGCGCTTTACCAGTTCATGCTCATGGGTGACCATCAGCACAGTAGTGCCGCACTGATTGATGCCCTGAAGCAGCTGAATTATCTCAATAGAAGTTTTCGGGTCAAGATTTCCGGTAGGCTCATCTGCGATGATAAGCTTTGGGTCGTTTACAAGAGCTCTTGCCAGAGCCACGCGCTGCTGTTCGCCGCCAGACATTTCGGAAGGATAAGCCTTCATCTTGTCCTTAAGCCCCACCAGTCCGATAACATAGGGGACTCTTTTTCTTATGTATTTAAGTGGTGCGTCGATGCTCCTAAGAACAAAGGCGACATTATCATATACGTTCATGGTATTGATAAGCTTAAAGTCCTGAAATACGAAGCCGATAGTACGTCTGAGCTTAGGCACGTCCTTCTGCTTGAGCTTGCCCAGATCGAAGCCATTTACCTTAACCGAACCGGAGGATGCGTCTATCTCCTTGATAAGCAGCTTAATAAGTGTACTTTTGCCTGCGCCGGATTCGCCCACAACGAAAGCGAACTCCTCATCGTGGATAGTCAGATTAACGTTGTGAAGGGCCTCGACGCCGTTCTGATAGGTGACCGAAACGTTTTTAAGTTCAACCATTTTGTTCTCACTTCCTTTTGAATATAAAAGGGCAGAAACTTGCCCCCTTTTAGTAAAAGCTTATGACTCCGTTATTTATCTGTGAGCCGCTTTTCGTTTTAGAATTTTGTGGGATTTGCGGAGAGATACTTTTTGACCATAAGTGCGATCTTGAATACGATAGCATGGTCAAACTCACGCAGGTCAAGACCTGTGAGCTTCTTTATCTTTTCAAGTCTGTATACCAGAGTATTTCTGTGTACGAAAAGCTTTCTGGAGGTCTCAGAGACGTTCAGATTGTTTTCGAAGAAGCGCTGGATAGTAAAGAGCGTTTCGTGGTCCAGAGATTCGATAGAGCCCTTTTTGAATACCTCCTGGAGGAAGGTCTCACAGAGGGTGGTAGGCAGATGATAGATAAGTCTTGCGATACCAAGATTATCGTAGGAGCAGATGACCTTGTCCGTATCGAAAACCTTTCCGACCTCAAGGGACATCTGAGCCTCCTTGAAGGAGCGAGCCAGGTCCTTGACGCCTGTAACTGCGGTACCGATACCAACGTTTACACGGGTGTAGAACTCGCCGGAAAGAGTATCGGAGATAGAGCGTGCCAGCTTTTCCAGCTCCTTGGATTCAACGTTGTTCTTGATCTCCTTAACGAGAACGATATCAGTCTCGGAGATGTTGAAAACGAAATCCTTGGTCTTGTCGGGGAAAAGGTTCTGGATAACGTCGTAAGCGGAAACGTCGTTAGAGGAAACGATCCTGATAAGGAAGACAACGCGGCTTACATCGTTGTTGAAGTGAAGCTCTCTTGCCTTAACGACGATATCTCCGGGGAGCACGTTGTCGAGCACAACATTCTTGATAAAGTTGTTGCGGTCATATTTTTCGTCGTAATACTGCTTGATGCTGGAAAGCGTAATAGCGAGGATATTTGCATACTTAGCAGCACTTTCATCAGTTCCCTCAACAAAAACAGCGTAATCGGGCTTGATGTGAGAACCGAAGGGCTTGTAGGTATATCCGTCGCGGACAAAAATATCATGGGAATCGCTCAGATCAAGAGACACGAATTCATTTGTGGTCCCGATCTTAGTAAGCTCGCTGCACGCAATAATTGTTGCGGAGGTATCGACCACGCCGATAACGCAGTCCATAGTATCCCGCATCTGATGAATCAGTCCCTGAAAAAGTCTGTTTGACATTTAATGAGTCACCCTTTCATTATATTGTACGATGTGCCGGCGAAACGGCAGATGCACTTTTCCCATTACAGTAAGGAGCCGCCGAACGATGCTTTTGCGGAGCTCCAAAGCTCCATGACCATATCGGTTGCCGACGCCTGACTTAGTATAAAAGCATACAAAATAATATTATATGTGAAAACACTTCGCATTTATACTATTTTATTTTAACATACTTTACTTCCAACGTTGTTAATTTTTTGTGAATTATACTGAAAAATTAACAAAAGCTTTAGTCAATTTTGAATACTTTTGTTTGCATGCAGGATTTTTTAGTCATTTTCCCTGTTTCTGTCAAGGATACGGAGTATCCTTCGTTCCTTTACGGCTTTGATGTAATCCTCGGAGGAGGTTATCTTAAAATCGGTAACAATGCCTCCGGGATAGAATCTACCGGTGGTGTTGTGGGAATCGGAGCCACCTGTAACTGGAAGGTCATACCACTGGGCATAAGTCCTTGCACGGTCGTTAAACTCAACGAGGCGGTTGGAGGCGTTGATTATTTCCACGCCGTCCTCGTAGCGAGGGCAGAGAGTGAAGCTGTGGATATAATCCTCCTCGCGGAAGGGGTGAGCATGAATGACCATGCCGCCGTAAGCTTTTGCGAGCCTTATATATTCGGGAACGGTCATATCGAGTATCTCGGGGTGCTCATAGAGCCACTGTCCGTCCAGACCGTAGGTAAGAAAATCCGCCTGACCGTTTCCGTATTCAAAGCCGAAGAAAACGTCGAGCCCTATTTCCTTTCCCCTTTTGAGAGCGTGTTCGTAGCCCATGCAGTACCGTTCGATGCGTTCCTTCCAGGGAAGCTCTCTCGGAACAGAGCTGTTTCCGTTGAAGAAATGGTCGGTGACGAAAATTCCCATATAGCCCTCCGCCTTGTATTTGTCTGCCATTTCGGCGGCGGTGCTGTTGGAGCAGGCGCTGCCCTCGGAGGTGTGCATGTGAGTTTCGTATTTGTATTCCATTTTAAGGATCCCCTTTGAAAAAGTTATTCAGTATCGTCCGTATCGGAAGCAGAGCTGTCAGTAAGAGCATCTGCCTCTGTCGGCACAGGAACGCTTTCAGAAGGCCCTTCTGAGCCCTTGTCCTTTCTGGAGTGGAGCTTAAGTCCTTTAGACTTGTCCTTAGTCCGGGAGCTTCTGGGAGTTATGGCATAGTCCGCGGTAACGGTAGACATTCCCTTCTTTTTCAGCAGGTGATTAATGAGGTCCTCAACAATAGAGTAGATGACCGCAAAGATAGGAACACCCAGTAGCATACCTGCCACTCCGAACAGATTTCCGCCGACGATGATAGAAAACAGCACCCAGAAGGAGGAAAGTCCGGTAGAGCTTCCCAGTATCTTAGGACCGATGACGTTGCCATCGAGCTGCTGGATAACGATTATCAGTAGCACAAAGGGAATGACCTGCTTTGGCGAAGAGATAAGCAGCAGAAGTCCGCAGGGGACTGCGCCGAAGATTGGTCCGAAAATGGGGATGATGTTTGTCACGCCGATGATAACGCTTATCAGAACAGCATAATCGAGGCGCATTATAATCATGCAGATAAAGCAGAGGATACCGATGATGATTGAATCGATGATCTTTCCGGAAATAAAGCCGCTGAGAGAAAGATTGGTGTGATTGCAGATGCCGAAGAAATCCTCGTGGGTGCTTTTGGGGAGGATTGCGCAGCAGAGCTTTTTGCACTGTGCCTGAAAATGTTCCTTGTCGAAGAGGAAATAGATAGCCGCGAAAAGACCCACAAAGAAGTCCTTAAGTACGTTAACAACGCTGACTGCGCCGCCGCCCACCTTAACGAGGACATTTCCGAGCTGAGGGATAAGGGTGTCGATAAAGCTGTTTAGAGAATCGCGTATCTGGTCGAATTTCTCGTCGATCATGCTAAACATCTCAGGATTATTTTCAAGAAGCTGATTTATCCAGCTTTCAAAGTTGCGCATGTAGGTGTCAAAATTGTTAAAAATAGAGGTGATGCTTTCGATAAGCTGAGGAATGATTATCATAAAGAATGCAGTGATTGCCGCTAAGAATATGACAACTGAAATAATAGTAGCCAGAACGCGATTCAGCTTGGCATGAGGCTTTTTTCTGCTTGTGAGCTTTGCCAGAGCTTTTTCGGTCCACATCATAATGGGATTGATAAGGTAGGCGATAACGATACCCCAGATTATGGGGGAGGTAACGTCAAGTGCTTTGGAGATGATGCCGCCGATGACTGTAACGTTCTTCATAACAAGGTAGAGCAGAAGGCAAACGAAGAAGGTAAGTACGCTGTAAACGGCGATAGTGTTGTATTTTTTATTCCAGTCAACTTTCATATTTCAGGCTCCTTTAGGTCTCAGAAATGGTCCGTAAATTCGTTTTGCATCATATAATATAATTATACATTATTTTTTCGGAAAAGTAAACAGTTTTTTTGATTTTTTTTATGAAAATCATCAAAAAATCTATGATAGGATAATAAAAGGGGGATATGGTCTTGACATTTTTTGAAAAAGACACTATAATGGTGTACAATTATAGAATAAAGGGAGATAACAGTGAAGCCTGAGGAAAGGAAAAAGATACGTCAGCTGGAGCAGGACATCAAGCTGATGCAGAAGGAGAGCAGAGAGCTTTTCGGAGACACACCCAAAAAGTCGGGAGAGGACCTGCTGGGAAAGCTAAGGAAATTTTTAAAGGTGAATTTTTCAGGGCTGGTGTATGAGCCAAAGGACTCCAACCATAAAACTGGAATGGAGTATCACGATAAATTCAATAATTTTCTGGAGATAAGGTCGGCTGATTTTCGCAGCAGCAAAATAGATTTTCAGATGCTTGAAAGCGGCAGCTATGCAGAGTGTGACTTTTCGGGGCTGAAATTTGTGAATATACAGTTCAACGGCTATTATTACATAGATAATGACTTTTCGGGAGCTGATTTTGTAGGCTGTCGATTTTGCAGCAAGACCAAGTGCACCGGGAATATTTTCACGGGCGCATATTTTGAAAACACCACGTTTTATAAGACAGAGCTTACCGGAACGAATTTTACGGGAGCGGTTTTCAATAATGTGAAATTTTACGGCTGTACCCTTGACGGGAGCACAAATTTTTCAGGATGCAGCTTCAGAGATGTGGAAATAGACGGTACCCGCCTCAGAGGAAGTATTTTCTGTAATGCCGGAACGGGCGGAATATCTATCGACAGAGCCTGCGCTGACAGGATTAATATCGGCACTGCAGAAGCCCCACATATTATATGCGGAAAAACTGCCTATGAGTGGCTGAAAGAACAAAACGGTCATATAAAGTAAAAATCCGCTTCCTGCATGGAAGCGGATAAAATTTTTCATAAGAAAAGCTTATTTGTTCATTGCCGCAAGAGCTCCCTTAAGAGCTAGGGAAAGCTGGTCGGGACATGATGTTCCACGTCCTCCGCAGTCGATACCCGAAAGCTTAGCGATAGCGTCCTCTGCCTTAAGCCCCTTGCACAGAATGGCCACGCCCTGTGTATTTCCGTTGCAGCCACCTAAAAAGCGGACATTTTCGATAATTCCGTCGTTGGAAAGCTCAATTGTTATCTGACGGGAGCAGACTCCTCTGGGTGTATATGTGTAGGTCATTTTTGATTCCTCCTTGTTATATTCTTGCTATGCCCGATTTTTTTGCAGCCTCTGCCACTGCCTCGGCAACGATATTTGCAACGTTCTTGTCGAAGGAGTTGGGGAGGATGAAATCGGGAGTGAGCTTATCCGCAGGCACTGCCGAAGCGATAGCAATGGAAGCGGCTCTCTTCATATCCTCGTTGATATCCTTTGCGCGTACAGCAAGGGCACCCTTGAATACTCCGGGGAAGGCCACAACGTTGTTTATCTGGTTGGGATAGTCAGAGCGTCCGGTACCAACGATATATGCGCCTGCAGCCTTTGCCTCGTCGGGCATTATCTCGGGAGTGGGGTTTGCCATTGCAAACACGATAGGCTTTTCGGCCATGGACTGTATCATCTCAGGAGTTACGAGCTTAGGTCTCGACACTCCGATAAATGCGTCTGCGCCCTTCATTGCGTCTGCGAGAAGACCCTTTCTGTGAGTCTTGTTGGTGATCTTAGCCATATCATAGTGAGAGGGATTGGAGAAGTCATCGCCATCACAGATGATTCCGTCCTTGTCTACAAGGATAATATCGCCCATACCAAGGGAGATGAACTGATTTGCGATAGCGCAGCCTGCCGCGCCTGCTCCGTTGATAACGAGGGTCATATCCTTGAAATCCTTGCCGCAGAGCTTAGCTGCGTTGAGCATTGCTGCGGAGGCAACGATAGCAGTACCGTGCTGGTCGTCGTGGAATACGGGGATATCGCAGCGTTCTTTAAGCCTCTTTTCGATTTCGAAGCATCTGGGCGCGGAGATGTCCTCCAGATTGATGCCGCCGAAGCTGTAGGAGATAAGCTCCACAGTGCGGACAAATTCGTCAACATCCTGAGTATTTACGCAGATAGGGAATGCATCGACCCCTGCAAATTCCTTAAAGAGCGCGCATTTTCCCTCCATAACGGGCATGGAGGCACGGGGACCTATGTCACCCAGTCCCAGAACAGCGGAGCCATCAGTGATGACAGCTACAAGGTTAGCGCGTCTTGTCAGGTCATAGGAAAGGTCGGGGTCCTTCTGTATTTCGAGACAGGGCTGTGCAACACCGGGAGTATATGCCAGTGAGAGCTGAGCACTGTTTTCAACTGTACAGCGGGAAACGACCTCAATCTTACCCTTCCATTCGTAATGCTTTTCAAGAGATGACTGCATAATATCCATTTTTTCAGATCCTTTTATTTAGAGATTTCTTTGTTTTCCTTAGTATCGTTTTTCTTTGATGTAAGCTTCAAAATTTTGTCAAGATTTTCAAAATCGGTGGTATTCTGACCGATATGAGTGGGGCGGGCGTTGTATAAGCCGTGGAAATCTGAGCCTCCTGTTACGATAAGGCCGTATTTATCAGCAATATCGAGAATTTCCTTCTGAGCAGACTCATCTGCGGTGTAGTGATATACCTCAGCACCGTCGATCTTTCCAGCTTCTGCAAGCTCCTTAAGCAGGTCCATAGAATCGTACAGCACAGGGTGAGCAATAACAGCGCAGCCCCTTGCGGAGTGGATAAGATCCAGCACGAAATGCACGTCAGGATATTCACGCTCCACGATGCAGCTTCCGTTTTTTAGATCAAAGAGCTCGTCGTTAAGTCTGCCGTAAAAGTGGGTGGAGTAGCCATAATCTATGAGTGCGTGCATGATATGCTGCTTGAATATGCTCTTTGAGCCTCCCACGTGTTTCATAACGCTGTCCATGGTGATAGGGTAGAGCTTCTTGACATTCTCTATCATTTCCTTGGCGCAGGCGGTGCGTATCTCGCAGGATCTCTTGCAGATGCCCTCTAAGCGGTCAGGCTTCTGAGGAGCGTAACAGAGAATATGTACCTTTCTTCCGCGGACCTTGTCCCATGCGGAAAGCTCCACTCCGGGGATCGTGATAACTCCGTGGCGTTCGCCGAGGATCTTTGCCCTTGAGATAGACGACATCGTGTCGTGATCGGTAATGGAGATAAAGTCAATGCCCGTCCGTTTTGCCTGAACGATGATATCCTCAATGCCTAATGAGCCGTCAGATAAGGTTGTGTGACAATGCAGATCGCCTTTCATTCTGTTTCCTCCTTGGGTTTAGGATTACTCGGCAGACATACCAGGTTTTGTGCTTCATATTCGGACAACAAAAGTCGTCCTTAGTCGGCGTCGAGTTTGAGAATACGCCGCTTTTGAAAAACGGCGTTCCAATATCGGTGTATATTAATATATAAATATCCACATTATTAAATTATACCACATTCGCAAAAAATAAGCAAGGGCTTTCAGAAAATTTACACAAATTTTTATGTTTTTTTACACAAATCTGTCCTGAAACCATACATCGGGAACGGAAAACTCTCTTCCGCGGAGGTAATCGAGAGCCCCGGCGTCGGTTTTAAAGGCAAATTTCAGCTTATAGGAGCAGAGCGCCTGAGTTTTTATGCCATATTCGCGGTTGACGCGGTTGCTGCCGTACTTTACGTCGCCCAGCAGGGGACAGCCGATGTATGCCATGTGCGCTCTTATCTGATGAGTCCTGCCCGTGAGCAGCTCTATCTCCAACAGAGAAAGCCTTCCGTCCGTGCGAATAACCTTGTATTTGGTGATTATCGTGCGGTTTTCGGGGGATTTTTTATCGCTGACCGTAACAGTGTTTGTTTTGCTGTCCTTGAAGAGATATGCGGTGAGAGTGTCCTCGTCCTTGGGAGGACGTCCCACGCAGACGCACAGATAGCTCTTTTCTATCTCGCGAGCGCGAATCTTTTCATTGAGTATCCGCAGCGCTTCCGCAGTTTTTGCAGCGATGACGATGCCCTCAGTATTGCGGTCAAGGCGGTTGCACAGTGCGGGAGCGAAGCTGTTTTCCCTGTCGGGGAGATATTCTCCCTTGTCGTATAGATAGTGCTGGATGCGCCTGATAAGAGTATCTGAGGTACCGCCGTCGTCCTCGTGGACCACCAGTCCGCATTTTTTGTTGACCAGCAGGATATTTTCGTCCTCATAGACGATATCCAGAGTCGAAGGTGCACAGAGAAAATCGTACTCAGGCTTTTCGACGGTCTCACCGAAAAACTCGTCGCTGATGTAAAGCTCTAAGATATCCCCCTCGTTAAGACGAGTGGATATCTCGCATTTTTTGCGGTTAAGCTTTATCCGCTTGGTGCGGAAATACTTGTACATAAGAGTCTGGGGCATCAGGGGAACAGCCTTCATAACGAATTTGTCCGCCCGCTGACCGCTGTCGTTTTGATTGATAGTGTATGATCTCACGAAGAGCCTCCTATTCGTCCAGCTTGAGCACAG
>CAMEYZ010000033.1 GCA_945947715.1 uncultured Clostridia bacterium
CACTTTTCGGCATACTCCGCGCAGGGGATACCATGGTTTCACTGACGGGAAGACCCTATGATACCCTTGAAGAGGTAATCGGACTTCGTGGCAGCGGAAATGGCTCACTGGCTGATTTCGGTGTGAAGTACGATCAGGTGGACCTGCAGCCCGACGGTACTCCAGATGTGGCGGAGATATTCAAGAAGGTCAAGGGCGCAAAATGCGCATATATCCAGCGTTCAAGGGGATATTCTCTTCGTCCCACCCTTACAGTGGACAGAATAGCTGAGATAATCAAGGCTGCAAAGGGCTCTAATCCGGATATTATCGTTATCGTGGATAACTGCTATGGAGAATTTACCGAAAAGACTGAGCCTATCGCCGCAGGAGCGGACCTTATCGTGGGCTCCCTCATCAAGAACCCCGGCGGAGGACTGGCGCATACAGGCGGATATATTGCTGGTGCGAAAAAGTATGTGGAGCAGTGTGCTTATCGGCTGACCTGCGTGGGAATGGGAAAAGAGGTGGGCTGTTCACTGAACGAGAACAAGGCCATGTATCAGGGACTGTTCTTTGCTCCTGATGTGGTGGGCAATGCCCTCAAGACAGCGCTTTTCACCGCTAATATTATGACAATGCTGGGCTTTGAGTGCTATCCTGCGCCCACGGAAAAGCGCGGAGATATCATCACTGCTGTGCTTATGAAAAACCCTGACAATCTGACAGCGTTCATTCAGGGAATACAGAAGGGCTCGCCTGTGGACAGCTTTGTTGCTCCGGAGGCATGGGATATGCCCGGCTATGACAGTCAGGTCATCATGGCGGCAGGTGCATTCAACAACGGTGCATCAATTGAGCTTTCCGCAGATGCTCCCTTAAGAGAGCCATATGCTGCATATGTTCAGGGAGGCCTTACCTACACCACGGGAAGAATGGGCATACTTCTTGCGTTGCAGGAGATGTTCGACAGAAAATGCCTGAAGCTGTTCGAGCTGTAACAGCAGAAAAAATAAAAGCAAAGGAATGATATAAATGCCCGTTGCATCAGCTACGGTCCTGGAAGCTGTACGAGAGCTTTACGACGACCCCGAAAAATTCATATCCATTGCGCTTTCCTGCAATACAGCGGGAGTTGATGCGCGTATCCATGACTGGTTCAGAAAATATCCCGACGGAATATTTGTGACGGAGATAAAGTTTGGCGAGGAATATCTGAGAAATAATCCCCAGGAAGGCTTTGTGAGAGCGATGCTGACCGACGCGTCCATGTGCGAGGGAAGAGGACGGGACATCTTCCGCGGTGTCCCCGCCGACAAAAGGGAGAAGCTGCTCCGTGAGAAGTACATGGAGGAGTATATTATCCCAAAGGAGCTTCGGCTGACGGTACCCGACCTGTCGGAATTTCTGAAGCTGTTCGCTCAGTATGCTGAGAAGAACAATATCCCCAATGACAAAAGAGAGCGACAGTTTTATCGCACGGTTTCTTCGGAGCTTAAGGACGCGGCAGTCATCGAGCTGGGAGGAAGCAGCGAAAACGACCATTTATACTTCGCTACAAAGGGCGGAATGGTCTACATAATAAATTTTGGTGAGTGGAAATAAATTCCATAAAAATGACAGAGCGGCGGTATTTTCGGCCGCTCTTTGTTTTTGCTTGATTTTTACAGATTGGTGTGGTATAATTACAAAATAATAGAAGTGCGCTCATATTAGCGCACTGTCACAGAAAGGAAGTAATAGCATGGATTTTTATCATGGAACGACCACAGCCTTTAAGCTGCGAGTGGGCGGGTATCTGCTGCCAGCTATCGAAACGGGGAATCTTCGTGAGGAATGGCGGAAGAAGCATACCGACAAGGTATTCTTTACTGTGTCGCTGTTAAGTGCGGAAAAGTTTGCAAAGAAAGCGGCGGCAAAATATGGCGGCGAACCCATAGTCTACACAGTAAAGCCCAGCGTGCCGTACTACAACATCAACACCAACGAGTACATATCCGACAGAGCGAAAATACTTGCCGTAAAGGAGATAATTATGACAATGCCAATAAAAAAATCCCTGCCAAAGAGCAGGGATCATTTTTTTGCATATTCGATTACTTGTCCATACCGAAACGCTTCTTGAATCTGTCAACGCGTCCGCCTGTATCAACGAGCTTCTGCTTGCCGGTGTAGAAGGGGTGGCACTTGGAGCAGATTTCTACGTGGATATCCTTCTTTGTGGAACGAGTCTTGATCACATTACCGCATGCGCAGGTAATTGTGGTCTCCTCGTATACGGGATGAATTCCTTCCTTCATTTGTTGCACCTCCGTTTCTGTAAATATATGATCGACATAGCAGCCCATCACATAGATCCAGAGACAGTAGTGCTATGGAATAATCAATTACTTATATATTATATCACAGCCTGATAGAAATGTCAAGAAAATACATATAATATTTCTGACAAATTATCAGACGAATCGGCGGGAAATCTTATTTATTTTCAATAAGAGCAGACATATCATACAGTCCCGCAGGCCTTCCGCTGAGATAAACTGCAGCATTTACTCCGCCCACAGCGAAAACCTCCTTAGAAGTTGCCTGATGTGACAGAGTGATGACCTCGTCTCTTCCTGCAAAGATTATCTCGTGTTCTCCGACGATAGTGCCGCCTCTTACAGAGTGGATACCAATCTCGGACTTCTCGCGCTTCTGACGACGGGAGTGACGGTCGTACACGTAGTTGTACCTGTCATCTGCAGCGGAATTTATGGCGTCTGCCAGCATGAGCGCAGTGCCGCTGGGAGCGTCTATCTTCTGATTGTGGTGCTTTTCAACTATCTCCACATCGAACTGGTCGCCGAGGATAGCGTAAGCAGTCTTTGCAAGATTTGCCAGTAGATTGATGCCCAGAGACATATTGAACGAGAAGAACACGGGAATCTGTTCGGAAGCCTTTTTTATCCTTTCGGTCTGCGCCTCGGAATAGCCTGTTGTGCAGAGCACCAGGGGAGTACCGTTTGCCAGAGCATACTCCAGCAGTGAGTCAAGCACCGAGGGGTGAGAGAAATCAAGGATAACGTCAGGCTTTTCGGGCATTTCTGCGGGAGCATCGTATATTTCAAAATCGGCGTACTTGTCGGTTATCTTGTCAATACCGCAGAGCACTGTGCAGTCGTCTCTTCCGCTGATAACGGAGCTTATTACCCTGCCCATTTTACCGTTTGCGCCGCAGACGGCTATTTTTATCATTGGGATCTTTCCTTTCTTTTTGGATTAATGAATTGACGGAATTGCAGTTCATTTCCTGGACATGCCATTATATTACCGATAAAATCACGCCGTCCGAAAATGCTTTCTTAAGGGCTTCATTTTTCGGACAGCGCTGATCACTGTTAACTTATATAAGTCCTGCGTTCTTTAACGCTTCCGCCAGCTGGTCGATCTTCGCCTGCTCCGACTTGATAAGAGGCAGTCTACATTCGCCTACATTCTTGCCCATGAGGTTCATAGCTTCCTTTACAGGAATTGGATTTACATCGTTGAACAGCGCATGGCACAGATCAAGATACTTCAGCTGAAGTCTTGCAGCTTCTGTATAGTTTCCGTCCAGACAGCACTGACAGATGTCATGGGTCTGACTGGGTGCAACGTTGGAAAGCACCGAGATAACACCCTTTCCGCCAAGTGACATGATAGGTACTATCTGGTCGTCGTTGCCGCTGTATACGTCCAGTTCCTCGCCGCATGCTGCGATAAGGCTTGCTATCGCTGAGATGTTTCCGCTTGCTGCCTTCACTGCGCAGATGTTCCTGTGCTTTGCGAGGGCCTTGAAGGTGTCTATCGCAGTTGTTACGCCTGTTCTGGAAGGAACATCGTAAAGGATAACGGGAATGTTCACTGCATCGGCAACAGCTGTAAAGTGTGCGATAAGTCCTCTCTGAGAGGTCTTATTGTAGTAGGGAGTCACGCTTAAAAGACCGTCTGCGCCCATGTTTTCAGCTTCCTTGGAAAGCTCAACAGCATAAGCGGTATCGTTGCTGCCCGTTCCTGCGATGACGGGTATCCTGTGGTTTACGTGCTTTACGGTAAATCTGATGACCTCTCTGTGCTCCTCGTCGGTGAGAGTGGCAGATTCGCCCGTGGTGCCGCAGGTAATTATCGCGTCGGTATGATTGTCGATCTGCTCGTCGAGAATATCAGCGAGTACGTCGTAATTTACCGAACCGTCCTTATTCATAGGAGTTACGATAGCAACTCCTGCGCCTGTAAAAATAGTGTTCTTCATATAAACCGATCCTTTCAAAACGAATGACAATTATAAATCGATCGTATAAGTAAGCCAGCCCTCGGAGGATATTTTTCCCTCCATTCTGTTATAGAAGGCCTTTGCGGGCTCATTCCAGTCAAGGCATTTCCATTCGATGCGGTCGCAGTCCGTTTCCTCGGCGATGCCTTTCGCTTCGGTGAAGAAGCGGCTGCCTATGCCGTTTCCGCGGAACTCCTCGTCGATGAAGATATCCTCGATGTACATAACGCGCTTTCCCGAAAAGGTGGCGATCTTGTAGAAATAATAGGTCATTATCCCTACAGTCCTGCCGTTCTGTTCAGCGATAAGCACATGGAGTCCGTTTTCCTCCTGCATGAGCCTTCTGAGGGCTTCAGCGGATATATTGCAGCTTTCAGAGAGCTTTTCATACTCGGCAAGCTTCTTTAAGTATGCGATGATAAGCTCTCCGTCAGCGTCGGTACCTTTTCTGAATGTGATGTTCATTAGTCAAAGTAGCCCTTAGCAGCAAGCAGCTCGGCAAGAAGAACTCCGCCACCTGCAGCGCCTCTTAAGGTGTTGTGAGAGAGGCATGCGAACTTGTAGTCATACTGATTATCCTCGCGGAGACGTCCGATAGATACAGCCATGCCATTATCAATCATGCGGTCAAGCTTTGCCTGAGGACGGTTATCCTCAGTGAAATAGTGGAGGAAATGCTCAGGTGCACTGGGGAGCTTAAGCTCCTGAGGAACGCCCTTGAAGTTGGTCCATGCTTCTATCATCTGCTCCTTGGTGGGCTTTTTCTTGAACTTTACGAAAACAGCCGCAGTGTGGCCGTCAGAAACGGGAACACGGAAGCACTGTGCAGTGAAGAGAGGTTCTGTCGCGCTGACAATCTTGTCGCCTTCGATCTTACCCCAGAGCTTTAAAGGCTCCTGCTCAGACTTTTCCTCCTCGCCGCCGATGTAGGGGATAACGTTGTCAACTATCTCAGGCATTGTCTCGAAGGTCTTGCCTGCGCCGGAGATAGCCTGATATGTGCATACGAGAACTCTGTCGATGCCGAATTCGTCCTTTAAGGGGTGAAGTGCGGGAACATAGCTCTGGAGAGAGCAGTTGGACTTTACTGCAACAAAGCCCTTTTTAGTGCCGAGACGCTTTCTCTGAGCCTCGATTATCTGAATGTGGTCGGGGTTTATCTCGGGAACTACCATGGGAACATCGGGAGTGAATCTGTGTGCCGAGTTATTGGAAACTACGGGACATTCAGCCTTAGCATAGCGCTCCTCGAGAGCTCTTATCTCATCCTTTTTCATATCCACTGCGCAGAATACGAAATCCACCTGCTCAGCGATCTTCTCAACATCGGCAGTAGCGTCCATAACGATGATATCCTTAACCTTCTCGGGGATAGGGGAGGTCATAGCCCACTTTGCGCCAACTGCGTCCTCATAGCGCTTGCCTGCGCTTCTGGGAGAAGCTGCGAGGACCTTTACATTAAACCAAGGATGCTCTGCGAGAAGGGTGCAGAAACGCTGTCCTACCATTCCCGTTGCGCCGATAACGCCTACATTATACTGCTTCATTTTAAAAACTCCTTACATCAAAAAATTGCAAAAAAATAAATCGGCTGAAAAACCGACTCACCATTGAAATATAACAGAACCTTTGACATATAAAATATGTCGATAGCACTCCATCATACAAAATGATGACAATCGCATACCTGTTCGATATACGATCAGAAGCATCGTCCGCCGCTTCGGGCGATGGATCTTCGGCAGCATTGCCTTTCACGGCGGACACGGAAAAGCGGGTGCTTTCCGCCGATACTCATCTTTGCTGCGCCTCTATCAGTTATTCTTATAGCATTGTATCACACTTATTCTCTTTTGTCAAGAGTTTTTCTCTTTAAAAAAATATTTTTCCGTAAAATGTTGCAATATCCTCTGAATTGTTGTATAATAGAATTATACTATGAGTCTGCGGCAGTTGAAGCAGACAGCGAAAAGGACATTTTGCACTATGATAATGAAAAAATCTGACTTTTATTACGACCTTCCCGAGGAGCTTATTGCACAGACTCCACTTGAACCGAGAAACACCTCGCGGCTGATGAAGATAGACCGACAGACTGGAGATATCGAACACAGCCATTTCTATAATTTATGCGACTATCTGAAAAAGGGTGACACACTTATCCTGAACGATTCGAGAGTGCTTCCTGCCAGACTGTACGGCGTAAAGGAGCATACGGGCGCACATATTGAATTTCTGCTTTTGGAGCAGAAGGGGGACAAAAAGTGGGAGATACTTGTCCGTCCCGGCAAGAAGGCAAAGCCTGGTACGAGATTTGCTTTCGGAGACGGTAGACTGACAGCTGAGATACTGGAAACTGTCGAGGGCGGAAACCGTATTGCACAGTTTTACTGCGAAGGTAATTTCTTTACAGCATTAGAGGATATCGGACAGATGCCACTGCCTCCCTATATAAAGGAAAAGCTCAAGGACAAGGAGCGCTATCAGACGGTGTATTCCCATGAGTTGGGCTCTGCGGCAGCTCCCACAGCGGGACTGCATTTCACCGAGGAGCAGCTGGAGGACCTGAAAGCTCGCGGCATCAATTTAGGATATGTAACTCTTCATGTGGGACTGGGAACGTTTCGTCCCGTGAAGGAGGACAACATCTTAGAGCACAAAATGCACAGCGAGCATTTCCACATGCCGAAGGAGACCGCCGACCTTATCAATAAAACAAAGGCGGAGGGCGGACGGGTCATCTGCGTAGGCACAACGTCCTGCCGCACTCTGGAAAGCGTTGCGACACAGTGTGGAGAGGTACGGGAGTGCGAGGGCTATACGGACATTTTCATCTATCCGGGCTATGAGTTTAAAGCAATGGACGGGCTCATCACGAATTTCCACCTGCCGGAGAGTACGCTGATAATGCTGGTTTCGGCGTTTCTGGGGTATGATAAGACGATGAATGCGTATAAGACTGCGGTTGCGGAGAGATATCGTTTCTTCAGCTTCGGCGATTCGATGATAATAGTATAGCGAAGAGTGAGAGTTCGAGGCTGAGAGTAACCATAAATAATGCGGCGCAGCATTTGATGAGCAATAATACTAAAGCATTGCGAATCAAATGCACGGTAACGAACAGCCAATAAGGATAATATAAAGGAGAAAAACCATACATGTACACACTGATAAAAACCGAGGGCAAGGCCCGTAGAGGACAGTTTGAGACCGTCCACGGCACATTCCAGACTCCTTGCTTTATGAATGTGGGAACTGCTGCGGCTATCAAGGGCGGAGTTTCCTCTGTTGACCTCAGGGACCTGAAATGGCAGGTGGAGCTGTGCAATACCTATCATCTTCATCTGCGCCCCACCGACGAGGTCATTCACAAAATGGGCGGTCTTCATAAATTCATGAACTGGGATAAGCCCATACTTACCGACAGCGGCGGCTTTCAGGTGTTCTCACTGGCAAAGCTCCGCAAGATAAAGGAAGAGGGCGTATTCTTCAATTCCCACATCGACGGTAGACGCATCTTTATAGGCCCTGAGGAATCTATGCGCATACAGTCCAACTTAGGCTCCACTATCGCCATGGCCTTCGATGAGTGCGTGGACAACTCCGTTATGAAGATAACCGACGACATGGACGAAAAGACCAAACAGCGCATTATCCGCAAGGCATACGACTACTCCAAAAACTCATGCGAGCGCACTACTCGCTGGCTTTACCGCTGCAAGGAGGAAATGGCTCGGCTCAACTCACTGCCTGATACTATTAATAAGCATCAGCTACTTTTCGGTATAAATCAGGGCTGTACATTCGAGGACCTGCGCATTCGCCACATGGAAGAGATAGCTAAGCTTGACATGGACGGCTATGCTGTGGGAGGTCTGGCAGTGGGCGAGTCCACCTCCGAAATGTACCGGATTCTTGACGCGGTGGTGCCCCATATGCCCGAAAAAAAGATACGCTATCTCATGGGCGTGGGAACTCCCTCAAATATCATCGAGGCGGTGGCGAGAGGCATCGACCTGTTCGACTGCGTAATGCCCAGCAGAAATGCCCGCCATGCAACCATATTCACATGGCAGGGTATCATGCACATCACCAACAAATGCTACGAGCTTGACCCCGAGCCTATCGACCCTGAGTGCGACTGTCCCACCTGCCGCAATTTCTCGAGGTCATATATCCGCCACCTGTTCAAGGCGGACGAACAGCTCGCAGGCAGACTTGCTGTCACTCACAATCTCTATTTCTACAACACCCTCACCGAGCGCATCAGAGAAGCTCTCGACAATGGAACATTCGAGCAGTTCAGAGCAAAATATTCGCCGCTGCTCTCAAAGCTCATAAAGTGAAAGGAGACCGCTATGGAAGATAATATTATACTTTCCACCGAAAAACTCACCAAAATATATGGCAAGGGAGACGTTGAGGTCCGCGCCCTGGACGAGGTGGATTTTTCCGTAAAAAAGGGCGAGTTCGTCTCGGTGGTGGGACGGAGCGGTAGCGGAAAATCTACGCTACTCCACATCTTAGGTGCGATGGATACTCCTACTTCCGGAAAGCTTATCGTGGACGACATAGATGTGTTCTCCCAGAAGGAGGCGGAGCTTGCGGTGTATCGCCGCAGAAAGGTGGGCTTCGTGTTTCAGTTTTTCAATCTTATCCCTGTTATGACCGCAAAGGAGAACATCGTGCTGCCATTGTCCCTGGACGGAAAAAAGCCCGATGAGGATTTCCTGAACGACATTATCGAGACAATTGGTCTTGCTGACAGAATGAATCATTATCCTCATCAGCTCTCAGGAGGTCAGCAGCAGAGGATAGCTATTGCACGCGCTCTTATCGCACAGCCTTCCATTGTGCTTGCCGACGAGCCCACGGGAAATCTGGACAGCGCTTCCGGCGAGGAGATAATCGGGCTGCTTAAATCCTCCATAAAAAAGTACGGTCAGACGCTGGTGCTTATCACTCACGATAACCACATCGCTGAACAGGCGGACAGGATAGTCACTATAAAGGACGGAAAAATTTTGTGATTTTTTTATAAAAATCGGTGAAAACACTTGACAAAGGAAAATTTGTGTGTTATTATATAACTATAGTTATAAAGGCTATGACAGGAAAAAAGACCATAAACGATTTCCCAGAAAGTCGGGGTTGATGTGAGCCGATATTTCGTTATGGTGATAACTCGTCCTTGAGCCGGTGCGGTGAATTTTTTTAGTAGCTGCCCACGGGTTCTCCCGTTACAGAGAAGCGCATTGATTGATGCGGCTGAGGTGTGTAGTGTGAACTATGCATGAATGAGAGTGGTATCACGGGTTATTCTCGTCTCTCCTTTTTGGGAGAGACGATTTTTGTTTTTAGCCATTAATCAACAGCATTGTATTATGTCAAATGAAAGTGAATGGAGGAGCTTAAAATGAAAAACACAGAAAAGTATCAGAGAGGCTACTATATGCCTCCTGTAAAATGCATGAAATGGGCTGAGAAGGAGTATGTAGATCATGCGCCTGCATGGTGCTCCGTTGACCTTCGCGACGGAAATCAGGCTCTCATTATCCCTATGAGCCTCGATGAAAAGCTGGAATTCTTTACTAAGCTCGTTGAGGTGGGCTTCAAGGAAATCGAGATAGGTTTCCCCGCAGCTTCCGAGACTGAGTACGAGTTCTGCCGTACTCTTATCGAAAAGAACATGATTCCCGATGACGTTACCATTCAGGTGCTGACTCAGTCCAGAGAGCACATCATCAAGAAGACCTTCGAGGCTATCGACGGTGCAAAGAATGCAGTTGTTCATCTGTACAACTCTACATCAGTTGCTCAGAGAGAACAGGTCTTTAAAAAGTCCAAGGAGGAGATCATCGACATCGCAGTTACTGGCGCTAAGCTCTGCAATGAGTACAAAAAGAATGCTAATGGAAATATTGTATTCGAGTATTCTCCTGAGAGCTTTACCGGTACTGAGCCTGAGTTTGCGCGGGATATCTGCAACGCTGTAATTGATATATGGCAGCCTACCCCCGATAACAAGGTCATCATCAATCTGCCTGTTACCGTAGAAATGTCCATGCCTCACGTTTACGCTCAGCAGGTAGAGTATATGTGCGATGTGCTCCATAACAGGGAAAACCTCATTATCTCGCTGCACCCACACAATGACAGAGGTTGCGCAGTGGCTGACTGCGAAATGGGTCTGCTGGCAGGCGCTGACCGTATTGAGGGCACCTGCTTCGGAAATGGCGAAAGAACCGGTAATGCGGACATCGTTACTATTGCGATGAACATGTACACTCACGGCGTTGACCCCAAGCTGGACTTCTCTGACCTGCCTTCTCTGGTGGAGCTCTACGAGAGAGTGACAAGAATGAAGGTCTATGAGAGAACTCCTTATTCGGGCGCACTGGTATTTGCAGCGTTCTCCGGCTCTCATCAGGACGCTATCGCAAAGGGCATGAACTGGCGCAAGGAAAAGAATCTCGTTCAGTGGACCTGCCCCTATCTGCCTATCGACCCCAAGGACGTGGGCAGAGAGTACGAGGGAGATGTTATCCGCATAAACAGCCAGTCCGGCAAGGGCGGTATCGGCTACATCATGGAGACACGCTTCGGCATTGACATGCCGCCTAAAATGCGCGAGAGCTTTGGCTACGAGGTCAAGGGCGTTTCTGACCACGCTCACAAGGAGCTTATGCCCGATGAGATAAGGGATATCTTCTACAATACATACGTTAACCGCGAGGATAAGATAAAGGTCAAGGAAGCTCACTTTGTTCAGGGTGACGGTATCACAGCAAACGTTACTATTGAATACAAGGGAGAGACGCTCACTAAGGAGGGCAAGGGTAATGGTCGTCTGGACGCTGTTTCCAATGCTGTCAAGGAGGCGCTCGGATTTGATTATTCGCTCATCACCTATAAGGAGCATGCTCTTGAGGTGACTTCCAAGTCCAAGGCGATGTGCTATGTAGGTATCCAGACAGATAAGGGTGTATTCTGGGGAGCTGGTATCCATACGGATATTATTGATGCATCGGTTTCCGCGCTGATGTCCGCTATCAACAACAGCGACCTGGTTGACTGACTATAATAAGCGTGTGAGAGACCTGCCAAAAGTGCAGAAATTCAGCTTTTGAGTGGGTCTCTTTCTATGTGCCTGCGGCTTTTTATCAGAAATCGGGAAAATTCTGAAAAAATTCAAAAAAACTATTGACAAATGATTTTTTATGTGATATAATGAAGATACCTCTTATGGAGGTTTATTTTTTTGCGCTCTTTTGTACGGTGTATACGGATTTTGTGCTGTGCAGGAAACGCAGATATTCCTCCGAATGGAAACATTCACAGAGGGAGGCAGTGGACTGATATTATCAGTCCGAAATATGAAACGCTTTTATAAAGCAAAACAGGAGGTGCCGATATGAGAGTAAAGGTAACATTGGCTTGTACAGAATGCAAGCAGCGCAATTACAACACCAAGAAGAACAAGAAGAATGACCCCGACAGACTTGAAATGAACAAGTACTGCAAGTTCTGCAAGAAGAAGACTCTTCACAGAGAAACAAAGTAAGCGAGGTGCTTTAAGACATGGCTAAAAAAACTCAGTCCTCGAACCCCTCAAAATCCGCATTGATAAAACAGGCTGAAGCCAAGGCAGAGCAAATCGTAGCACAGAAGGAAAAAGAAAAAAACAAGGACAAGTCTAAGTCCAAGGCGAAAAAGCAGAACCGCGTTGTGAAATATTTCAAGGAGCTGAGAAGCGAATTTAAGAAGGTCGTTTGGCCTTCGAGAAAAACCGTCCTCAACAACACAGGCGTAGTGCTCGCAGTAGTATGCGTGGCTGCTCTCGTTGTATGGGGGATAGATTCCGGATTTACCGCTCTCCTGAAGCTCTTTATTGATAATGTTGCAGCGTAATTACTGTACTGTCCGTCAGAAAGGAAGATAAAGATGTCAGAAGAAGCAAAATGGTATGTCGTTCACACCTACTCGGGCTACGAGAATAAGGTGGCGCAGACTATTCTTAAAGTCGTGGAAAACCGAAAGCTTCAGGGTCTTATCACAGAGGTTATCGTTCCGACGGAAACTGCAATGGAACAGACTGAAAGCGGAAAAATCCATGAGGTTGAACACAAGGTTTTCCCAGGATATGTTCTTGTTAAAATGATTCTCACCGACGATTCATGGTATGTTGTCAGAAACACCAGAGGCGTTACGGGATTTGTTGGTCCCGGATCTAAGCCCGTTCCTCTTACTGAAAAGGAAGTCGAACAGCTGGGAGTTGAAAGAGGCAGGACCGTTGAAGTAAATTTTGCAGTCGGCGACAGCGTGAAGATCTCGGGGGGCGCCGTGTCAGGAAACATGGGTACCGTACAGAGTATCAATACCGACGACCTGACAGTCGATGTTCAGGTATCTATGTTCGGCAGAGAAACTCTTGCAACTCTTGAGATCACGCAGGTAGTAAAGTCCGATTTCTGATCGGATAAAATCAAAGACTTGAATATGACAGATGCTGTCATTCATTCTTATTAATGGAGGTGTGCGTAATGGCACAGAAAGTAGTTGGCTTAATCAAGCTTCAGATCGCAGCAGGAAAGGCTACTCCTGCTCCCCCTGTTGGCCCCGCACTCGGTCAGCACGGCGTAAACATTATGTCATTCACTAAGGAATTTAATGAGAGAACCAAGAACGATATTGGTCTTATTATTCCTGTAGTTATCACTGTATATGCAGACCGTTCGTTTTCATTTATTACTAAGACTCCTCCCGCAGCTGTTCTTATCAAGAAGGAGCTTGGTCTTGAGTCTGCATCCGGCGTTCCCAATAAGGAAAAGGTTGGTAAGCTTACCAAGGCTCAGGTTCAGAAGATCGCAGAGATCAAAATGCCCGACCTCAACGCAGCTTCCCTTGAGGCAGCTATGAGCATGGTTGCAGGTACTGCACGTTCGATGGGCGTAGAGGTTGAGAAGTAATTTTTTCTCAGTCTCCCGAACGGAAATAAAAATTTAACCGTCCGATATTATACGGTGGGAGGATTTATCCGAACTATCCGTAGATTTAATGTTGCGGATCACCACTTTTAGGAGGAATTTTAATAATGAAACACGGAAAGAAATATGTTGAGAGCGCTAAGTCCGTTGACAGGACCAAGCTCTATGATACTACCGAAGCTCTTGCTCTTGCTGTTTCCAATGCAAAGGCAAAGTTCGATGAGACCGTTGAAGTACACATCCGTCTCGGCGTTGACTCCCGTCACGCTGACCAGCAGGTTAGAGGCGCTGTTATCCTTCCTAACGGTACAGGTAAAAACGTAAGAGTATGCGTTTTCTGCAAGGAAGACAAGTACGAGGCTGCTAAGGCAGCTGGCGCTGAATATGTAGGCGGTCAGGATCTCGTTGACAAGATCATGAAGGAAAACTGGATGGATTTCGACGTTGTTATTGCGTCTCCTGATATGATGGGTCTCGTAGGACGTCTTGGTAAGGTTCTCGGTCCCCGCGGACTTATGCCTAACCCCAAGGCTGGTACGGTTTCTCCTGATGTTGCTAAGGCTGTTACAGATGCTAAGGCTGGTAAGATCGAGTACCGTCTTGACAAGACCAA
>CAMEYZ010000034.1 GCA_945947715.1 uncultured Clostridia bacterium
CTACAATGAGCTTACCGATCTGTCGCCCTTAAGCGGACTTACTCAGCTCCAGAAGCTTACATATCACAATAACAAGGTCAAGGACCTTTCCTATGCAAAAAATCTTAAAAAGCTTAAAGTGCTGGGCGCGGAGAATAACGGCATCTCCGATCTGTCACCCTTGTCGGGCATGACCGAGCTTACAGAAATATGGCTCAAGAACAATAATTTCAGCGATGTTACGCCGTTGAAGAATTGTACAAAGGTACAGTATCTTAGCATAGCAAAAAATCCGGTCAGCGATTGTTCTGCATTTTCCGGAATGAAAAAGCTCAAAGGGATCCATCTCAACGGCTGCAAGCTGAAAAGCCTGGAGCCCTTCAGCGGCTGTACCATGCTGGAATATGCTTATGTGGGAGAAAATCAGCTGACTGACCTGACCCCCCTTGCAGGCAATACCGGACTTCGGATACTGAGTGCGCCGAATAATAAACTGAATGGTAAATGCAGTGCATTAAAGGGACTGACGATACTGGAAGAGCTTGATGTATCCGGAAATGGTTATGATGCTGCTCCCGAATTATTGTACAACTATTTGTGTTCCTACGTTTACCAGGATGAGGACAGCTTTACATATTGGTATTGATCACAGCTGAGCGGACTGTTTTTGCTTTTTGAAATTTCCAACCCCCTGATTTGTAAGAATCAGGGGGCTTTTTATGTTGATATGCATTATTGACAATTTTTCCATAAAGTGATATAATATCCTTATATTAATGACGAAAACTATCGGGATTAGTATTAGAGAGCTATGGAGGATTTACATGGAAACGCTTCTGATCGCTGCTGCGGTGCTTAGTGTTGTAATAATTGTTTTGCTTATAATAGTGCTTTTGAAGCTGAAAAATATTTCCAAAGGCTTTAGCTCCGACGAGCTTGACGAGATGAAAAAGCAGCTCGAATTTATGAACCGGAGCGACGAGACCAACAGCAGGCTTCTTATGGACCAGACGGTCCGTCAGCATGATTCGGTGGTAAATTCCATTACAGTGCTGGGCGACAGTCTGCGGGATTCGCAGGAAAAGCAGCGCGGTAAGGCCGATGAATCGCTGATAAAGATAGAAGCCGAAATGCGGCTGCTCAGAAAGGATAATCAGGAAAGCTTTGATAAGATAAGAACAGAGGTCACAGCTTCTCTCGACAGCATACGCAGATCAAACATCGAAAATATGGATAAGCTTCGCAGGGATAATCAGGAAAGCCTTGACAGGATAAACACCACTGTAAACGAAAAGCTCCAGAAAACTCTCGATGATAAGATAGCACGCTCCTTTGAGGCTGTCAACAAGCGGCTCGCAGAGGTCTATGAGGGGCTGGGAGAAATGAAAAATGTGGCTTCGGGAGTAAATGACCTGAAAAATGTGCTTTCCAATGTAAAAGCAAGGGGTACTATGGGCGAGATACAGCTGGGTGCTATACTCTCGGAAATACTTGCTCCTGAGCAGTTCTGCGAACAGGCGGCTGTTATCCCTCACAGCTCGGAAAGGGTCGATTTTGCGGTGAAGCTTCCCGGAGCTGAGGACGGAGAGTATGTTTATCTTCCTATTGATTCAAAATTTCCCGGAGATACATACTCAAATTATCTTGCAGCATATGAAAGCGGAAATGCCGACGAAATCAAAAGCAGACGGGATATCCTCTGCCGTGAGATAAAACGCTGTGCAAAGAGTATCCATGATAAATATATACTTCCGCCCTATACTACAGATTTTGCGATAATGTTCCTGCCCTTTGAGGGGCTGTACGCCGAGGTCGTGAATATGGGACTGGTGGAGGTGCTCCAGAGAGAGTATAAGATAAATATCGCAGGTCCGTCCACAATGGCAGCGATGCTCAACAGTCTGCAGATGGGCTTTCGGACTCTTGCGATACAGAAAAAAAGCAGCGAGGTGTGGAAGATACTCGAGGACGCAAAGAAGGAGTTTTCCAATTTTGAGACCACGCTCACCGCGGTCAGAAGCCGCCTGAGACAGGCCGATGACGAGCTTGACAAGCTTATCGGAACGCGCACGAGAGCTATCAACCGAAAGCTTAAGGAGGTTTATTTGACGGAGGGCTCAGATGATGCGGAAATGCTCACCGAGACGGAGTGATGAAGCTCATTCGCAGCCGTTTTTACAAATAAATATGTGGGGTAGATAAGATGAATATTTGCTTAAACAGATTTGGGATATCCGATCTGGATTCATTTATTAATATACACGGCAGTGCTTCGGACGGGAAATATCAGGTGTTTTTTGTTCGTGGTATCGGCTATGCTGAGCCGCTTGGCGAAAAAATACAGTCACTGGACGCTAAGGTCTCATCTGACGGAAAATATATCTATCGCAGGATAACCGGCTTCCCGCCTTTCAGAGACAGCCTCGCCGCAGAGCATTATATCGGAATGTACGCAGATATCGCCGCTGACAGTGAATCGGCTGCGCTTAAGGGGATAACCGACCCACAGCTAAACCGTGATTTCCGAGCAGCCTGTCGCAGAGTCTGCGGTGAGGTCGGAAAAGCAAGGAAGAATTTCAGCCCCACAATGGAGAAAAATCTCGGCGCAGTTCTGGCATACTGGTCGGATATGTATCTGACTGATTTTCTGAAAAGCAGCAGCGGAAGCTTCTGCAAGCTGATATGCTCGGGCAGGATTGGCTGCAATGAATATGCTTTCTGTTATCTTGCCGCGCTGCTGGGGATAGATGTGTGTATCCTGTTGCCGGGCGGAGATATTAATATTGATAAGGAACTGCTGGACAAATCCTCTGCTTTTGTGATAGGTCCGCCGCAGAATAAAACTCTTCCCGAAATCAGTTCCGCTCACGTTGGAAATGCTCCCGAACGCAGGAGTAAGGTTGATTTGAGCAGACCTCCAAGGAAGAGAGTTTCGGCAAGTCCTGCTGCAAACAGCACTGCTCCTGCAGGAAGCTCCGGAAAAAGCTATACCGTAGACCTTACAAGGCCTCCAAAGCAGAGCTCGGCTGGTGCTGCTCAGCAGATGAGCGGACCGTCCGGACAGACAAATGCTCAGTCCTCCACAAGAAGAGAGCTTAGCTATGAAGAGCTTGCCGCTCTGGCAGAGTCGGTAGTTCTCATTGAGGTACATAACAGATTTGGAATGACTGTGAGCACAGGCTCGGGCATCGTCATCAATGACAAGGGGTATATTCTCACAAACTGTCATGTAGCAAATGGCGGAGCCTCCTATACTGTCAAGATAGAAAATGACAACAACAGCTATCCTGCGTACAATGTCATAAAATATCATCCGCTGCTTGACCTGGCGATAATACGCATCGACAAGCATATAAAGCCCCTCGCAGTCTATAAAGGCAGTGCTCCGCTTAACCGCGGACAGCGAGTGGTCGCTATCGGAAGCCCGCTGGGACTGTTCAACTCCGTTTCCGACGGGATAATTTCGGGCTTTCGGACGGTAAACTGCGTTGAGATGATACAGTTCACCGCTCCTATTTCTCATGGAAGCTCTGGTGGAGCCGTGCTCAACATGTACGGCGAGGTCATCGGGATAAGTACCGCAGGGGTCCGCGGGGGACAGAATCTCAATCTTGCGGTTGGCTTCCGGGATATCCTTCCTTTTATTGATAATTTTGTATGAAAAATGGGCTGAACATATCAGCCCGTTTTTTTGTTATTTATGATGTCCGAAAGACAGGAAAGCACAAAATCAGGGTCGCTTTCCCTGTCCTCGGAGAGCTGACGGGAATTTATCACTTTTCCGCTGAGCTCGCCGAATTTTACAATTGCGATATCTGCCGCCGAGAGCATATCCTCGTCGAAAAGGCTGTCGCCTGCCGCAATGACAAGCTCATTGTTCAGCCGTTTTTTCAGCCCTTCAAGAGCGTTTTTCTTGCTGATGCCGTCGGGTATGGCATAGAGCTTGTCGCCATTGGTGAAAAGCCTTGTTTTGGCAGGCTTCACGGCGGAAAGCAGCTCAGCCATGACCCGCTCGGACTCATGACATTTTGTGAACAGAAAGGAATCGTCCACGAATCGTATATCAAAATAAACCTCGCCGCATTTCTGGAGGAATTTTTCACATTCTCTTATCTCGGGCAGGCTTTCATTTATGGCAGGAATTATCTCGCTGCGCCACTGTTCGTCAGGCTTTCCGTTTATCAGAAGATTTGCTCCGTTGTCAATGACAGCGTACTTTGGGACATATCCTTCGGGGAAATATATCCGTCCGTACTGCTCCGCAGAACGTGTTGTAACGGGGATAAAGGTCACGCGGCGAACTGATTCTGAAAAAAGCTCTGCCGAGCGGTATGTCATATAGGACAGGCTTTTCCCGTCCTTTTTTTCAACGCATAGGTCCCTTTCCGATAATTTTTTATAGGAAAATATCAGAGTGTTGTCAAGATCGGATAAAAACAGCATAGTATCACCATATTACGCGTCTGAGGGCATATTCCGGATAATCCCGCAGCTGCGGTATCTTTTCAGCGGATATTTCTCCACGGGCACATTTTTTTCACGGGCAAGCTCTATGATATGAGCCACATATTTCTCGGGACAGTCCTCGGCGATAAGTACCTTATAGGGAACGCGTCGCAAAAGAACACGGGTGGTTTCTCCGATGCCGGGCTTTATGAAGTTGATGTCCGAGATGCCGAGCCTGTTCATGATATCATATGCCTCGTCATAGCCCGTAAAGGAAACTGCTTCCTCCGTTTTGGGGAGGATATCCTCATAGGTCATTTCCGCTTCCACGGTATCAATAAATTCATAAGAGCGGTCATTATCGGCAAATTCTCCGTAATATACCGCACCATGGAAATCGTCGGGACCGATAAGATCGCTGCGCAGCACGGTTCTGCTGATAAGTCCTGATACCACCGAATTAAGACAGGAGCTTGCAATGAGAAAATCATCGTGAGTGCCACACAGGGGAGTTATCCCTGCAGGGTCGGCGATAACTGCCACACGGGGGTCTATGCCGATATAATCCTTCATTGCCGCGTTAAGCTGATTTTGTATCGCACCCTTTCCAGTCCAGCCGTCCACGAACTGTAGTCTGTCTGCATCATATCGTTCAAGGATATATTTCATGGCATTTCTGTCGATGCCCTTTCCGCGAATTATCGACACTGCAAAATGAGGGACTTCGATATGATATTTCCATTCAAGATAATGCTTTATCATTATTCCCGCAGGAAGCCCTGCCCTCGCAAGTGAAACCAGCACAGGCGCTTTTTTCTCAGCATATATCCTTTCCGCAGCGATATGCACTCCGTTGGCGGTCTCTTTGGAAAAGCACCTCAGAGCATATTCGTACAGCCGTATATATTCCGCCGAGGGCTGATATTCAATGGGAAGCATTTCGCAGTAATGGGTGCCCGACTGTATTTTCCTTTCCCGCTGTTCTGTTGACATCGGTTCGATACAGCCGGTGATATCCTTTAGCAGAATAGTAACATCCTCAGGTCTATAGCTTGTTCTGACAAGATTCATTTTATTTTCTCCAGTTTAATATTATCAGCTTATCCGATTTGACTATATTGAAAATATCGCTGTGTGCCTTTGGACCGATATTCTCAGAATCGGTCACAAGTATGGTAATGTCGCATGGATATAAGTTATATAGATATGTGGTCCGTCTGCTGTTGTAAAAGCTGTGGAGCTTATACCACTCAAAAAGCGGATAATTTTCCGAAGACGACGGAACGATAGGACTTCTTGTTGTGGAATGAGAGCGAGCAGTATGTCCCATTTTTTCAAGGGCTTCGGCAAGCTTTATCGCAGGATACATACATTCCTCAGTGCCGATAACGTCGATGCTCATAGCGTTTGAAAGCTCGGGGGAGTATTTGTTGAAAAAGCTTTTTATCAGTGCCTGTACGGCGCTTTCATATTCCGAAGCACTGCAGCCTGTCCGCGGGTCTGCTTTTCCGAAGATAATGCTTTCCTGAACGCTTTTGCATATTCTGTTTTCACCGTGATCGGGCAGAGGGCAGATGTTCAGCTCTCGGTTCATATCCTCGATAGAATTTTCAAGCTGAATGAGCCAGTACAGGTCAATGTTCCTCTTTTCAAACTCGTTCAGATTTTGTGGGCTCATTCCGTTAATTATCGAAGCAGCAGAAAAGCTGCAGTCCGGGTCGGTTTTAGGTCTCAGAACGTTTATGAGATTTAGTATGGTCTTTCCGGTGGTGAGCTCGTCCTCTGCGAAGATGATGTTCTTTACTCCGCGGAAGATATCGGCTCCGCTTTCGGAAAAGAGGTACTGTTCAGAGGCGTGGCTGTGTTCCTCGCTGAAATCGGCAACGCAGTATTCGGACGGGATATCCTCCCGTGATGTGTGCATGAATATGCAGTCTCCGATGTGAGCTGAAATTGCCGCAGCAATTGCGGTAGCCGTTTCTGCAAAGCCTATGACCATGACCCTGCCGCCTGTTTCGGAGAGCCTTATCTGACTTGCCAGCCTTTCAAAAAGCCGAAGCGTTTCAGACGGAGCGGCTGGAACATGCTTTGCCTGATAATTATTCACTATCAGATTTTTTCTTTTGGCATTTTTTTCTCGGACAGCAAGTGCTGTCAGCTCGTCAAGCTTATATCCTGAAAGATTTTCTTTCTCTGTCATTTCAAACACTCCTCGCAGTGCTCCCTGATACCGTATATTTTTGCAGCGGCTAAAATTTTCCATGCCCAGCCGCTGTGGACCTTATGCTCGTACATGCGGTTTCCTGCGGTTCCCTTGATGACCTGCAGGTCGTTGTCCGCAGTGCTGAGGATAAGCTTTGCATCGTCGAGGTCCTCACGGGAGACCTTCATATTTTCGATAACTTCACTTATCTGCACAGGATGTATCACAGTCTTTCCGAAAAAGCCCATTGCAATGTCCTGCTCCATTTCACGGCGCATGCCCTGTTTCCACAGTTCGTCTGAGGGACTGCCAAAGTAGTTCCACACGGGAGCGGAAACCACATAATCGGAGGAAAAGGTCACCGATATATCCGAAAGCAGATTAGCCACGGGAAAATAGTCATAAATAGTCTGGGTGATGCTGCTGCGCAGGGAAAGGGCTCTGCAGAAATCATTGCCGCCCACGCGAACATTGAGTATATGCTCTCTGATATCGTCCAGCTCTTCCTTGAGGCGTGAAAGCCTGTCGTAGCGGTTCTTTAATCCAAGCAGGGAGGGATTTTCGATTATGGGCATGTAAAAGAACTGCTTTTCGTGCTGCTCTGATATTTTTCTTATCGCCTTGCTGTAGCCGCAGAAGGTCTCGTCGTCTATTTTGGACAGGATAAAGCCGCACAGATATTTCACGTCCGCACCCAGCAGCGATATCATTTTTTCTATCTGTTCTGGAGTTCTTACTCTGATAAAGACAAGGGGCAGCCTATTTTCATCGACAGAGCCCTGTTCTATCATTACGCCCAGTTTGTGGAGCTGCTTCGCCGTATTTGCTTCCGCCTCCTCCACCATGCTGTCCTTTATGGTATCCTCCAGACAGATAGCAGCCGACATTGCTTCGTCTGCGGAAAAGCCCGCGAGCTTTTCTGCGATATCCTTCCTGAGGCCGGGCATGTAGATAAGCGGTCCTACCCGATATTTCAGTTCCTCCGTATTTTTTCCGTCAAATATCATTTATCAAAGTCCCTCCTGCGTCGTTATAAAGCTATACTTTTGATTATACAAAAAAATATTGATTTTGTCAATGAAATATTAAAATTTAATCTAATTTTAATACGACGAAAAAATGGGACGGATATATGGACAAAAGCTGATTTGTATGATATAATGTATCTGTAAAAAAGAGAATTGGAGCTGATTAGATGAACAGTGAGATAACAGTCACTGAGCTTAAAAAAATGCCCGAAGACAGCTATATGCTTATTGATATACGCGATGAATACGCTTTCAGCTATGGTCATATTGACGGGGCGGTGAATATCCCACAGGATAAGCTCGATGAAAGACTTCCCGAGCTTCCCCGTGACAAGAAGCTGATGATATGCTGCAAAAGCGGACTTATCAGCCGTGAAACTGCGGATATGCTCTGTGAAAAGGGATTTGATGCATATAATCTCAGCGGCGGCTACTGCGAATGGTTGAGGATTAAGCTGGAAAACGGCAGCGTCACCGAGGCAGTGGAAAAAAGCATACGGAAAAAATTCCACAAGGAGCTGTGGAGCAGATTTGCCAAGGCGATAACCGTTTATCAGCTTGTAAATCCCGGGGATAAGATAGCTGTCTGCATTTCCGGCGGCAAGGATTCCATGCTTATGGCAAAGCTTTTCCAGGAGCTGAAAATGCACGACAAGTTTCCCTTTGAGCTGGTATTCCTTGTAATGGACCCCGGCTACAGCCCGGAAAATCGCCGTATTATCGAGAAAAATGCGGAGGCTATGTCTATCCCGATAACGATTTTTGAGTCGGATATCTTCGAGTCGGTCTATAATGTGGACAAGAATCCCTGCTATCTCTGCGCAAGAATGAGACGAGGCTACCTTTACAGCAAGGCAAGGGAGTTGGGCTGCAATAAGATAGCACTGGGACATCATTTCGACGATGTTATCGAGACCATACTCATGGGCATGCTGTACGGCGGTCAGGTCCAGACCATGATGCCAAAGCTGCACAGCACAAATTTCGAGGGACTGGAGCTTATCCGCCCCATGTACCTTATCCGCGAGGGCGATATCAAGCACTGGCGGGATTATAACGACCTGCACTTTATACAGTGCGCATGCAGATTCACCGATACCTGCACCACCTGCAATCCCACGGGCACCGGCTCAAAGCGGCAGGAGATAAAGCACCTCATCGCCGATATGAAGAAGGTGAATCCTCAGGTGGAGATGAACATTTTCCGCAGCGTGGAGAACGTCAACCTGAACACGGTCATCGCCTACAAGGACGATTCGGGAGTGCATAATTTTCTTGACGATTACAATAAGTAACAATAAAACGCACGGGCAGTCAGCTCCGTGCGTTTTTGCTTATATAATATAGTACCAGTTTTCGCCCTGATCAAGCTCTGCCCGTTCTGTGGGGCGGGAGGTTCCGAAATTATAGCTCAGCTCCTGATTTTTAATGCTGACCTTTGCGCCCGCTGGAATGGACGAGGTAATGAATGCATTTCCTCCGATGACAGCATTTTTTCCCACAACAGTTTCGCCGCCCAGAATAGAGGCTCCCGAATAGATTGTGACATTATCCTCGATAGTGGGGTGACGTTTTTTATTTTTCAGCTTCTGGCCGCCTCTTGTGGAAAGAGCGCCGAGAGTTACTCCCTGATATATTTTGACATTATCGCCGATCATCGTGGTCTCACCGATAACGATGCCTGTGCCGTGGTCGATAAAGAAATATTTTCCGATAGTAGCTCCGGGGTGGATATCTATGCCTGTAACGCTGTGAGCGTACTCCGTCATTATTCGTGGGATAAGGGGAACGTTCAGCTGATACAGCTCATGAGCTATCCTGTTTACCATTATGGCGAAAAGTCCCGGATAGGAGAAGATTATCTCGTCCTTGTTAAAGGCGGCGGGGTCTCCGTCGAAGGCTGCCTGCAGGTCAGTATTGACATACTCCCTAATCTTTGGAATAGTATTCAGAAAGGCTACAGCAAGCCTTTCTGCTTCGGCAGTGATAGCTTCGCTGTCCGCATTTTCAAAGCTCGTGTCATAGGGCAGGACTATAGTAATCTGTTTGATGAGATTATACAGAACATCTTCCAGGAGCATGGTCATATTGTTGCGCACAGTATAGATACGGTAAGCGCTGTTTTTGAAAAAGCCCGGAAATATGATATTGCGGAGCTTGTCCACAATTTCGATAATGACCTCCTTTTTGGGGTGGTCGAAGGAATTTACGGTATCAATATCCCTTCCCGAAGCATAATCCGTCATTATATCCTCGATAAGTCTCGTGACCTCGTTTTCAAGCTTGTGCATAATGTCAGCCTCCCGATAAAATGGTCAGACCGATATTCCGCGTCCGACAATATATAATTATAAGGTATAAGAATAAGAAAAATATAACGAAATTATTAATATTATGTCAAAGCTTTTTTCTGAATATCAGTCATCCTCACTGAAAACATCGTACAGATCGTTGTTTCTCATAGGCATTTCGGAGGCTTCGCCGACTATGATATAATCCGTCATATCTATATCCAGAGCGCATAGCAGCTCCTTTAGCTTTTTAATAGTATCTATTTCATCATCATAGGGCATAGGGCTGCTGTACAGATGATTATGCGCCACCACCACATTGGAGCTTCCGCAGCTTATCACCATATTGACGATATCGCGGAAACAGAAATTCTCCACAGGAAAGCCCTGAAATTCAGGACGTGAGGTGAAATCGTAATACTCCCTCGGAGTCATTTTACTTATGTCTGCCGGAAAGCGCTCGCCGATATATACGGGCTTTGCGGATATCAGCGACATATCGTTGCGGAAGCAGGCAATATATATCTCAAAACGGTCTTCTGAAAACAGGGAGCGGAAAAGCTTTGCGACCTTTTCCTGGGAATCATATATCATATTTGCCGGCGAGGCATTGAAATAGAGCTCTGTGGAGGCAGGTATCATGCGAAACAGCACAGCGGCACTTTTCGACAGACCGAAGCCCTTCAGCTCGGAGATGTCGGCGTCAAGAACAGCGGACAGACTGCCGAAGTGGTCAATGAGCCTGTGTGCGAGAACGTTGGTATCCCTTCTCGGAACGCAGTAAAACAGCAGCATTTCCATGACCTGATGCTCGTTGAAGCCGTAAAAGCCCGTCCGCAGAAACCTTTCCCGGACCCGCTTTCTGTGTCCCTTGTGAACATTTTCTGCTTCAGACGCGCTGCCATTGGTTTTTCCCATAGTGATACATCCCTTCCCACAGGCAGACGTACAGGGATAATGCTTCATATCACGCGCGCCTGTTCATGTCGATAATCATATACACATTTTAGCATATTTACTGATATTTTGCAATACGTACAGTGCAAAAAATGTTGACAAGTCAGGGATTATAGGGTATAATGTTCACATGCCAGTCTGCGGTACACGTTGCTTAAGACGAAGATAGTATAGGACTAACGGAGATCAGGTCATGCCCATGTCAGAGAAGGAAACGCCAAAGAAAAAAACAGATCGTAAGGAGGAGCTTAGCAGAAGATTCCTGGATTCAGGATTTGAAGGCTTTTGCAGCGAGGAAATCCTTGAATTGATGCTGTATTTCAGCGGTCCCCGTGATCGTGCAGAGGAGACTGCTAAGAAAATACTTGAAAATTTCAGCAGCATTTCCGATGTGCTGGACGCTGACCCGACCACGATGATGAAAGCGGGAATATCGGAAAATACAGCGGTATTTTTCCGGATGCTGACTGCCGTGTCGGGGAGATATTACAATTCCGCACGGTCAGGGTTGCTATACGACAGCACAGATAAGCTTATTGAGCTGTTTCGTCCCCATTATGCGGGGCTATATAATGAAGAATTCCGCGTTGCCTGCTTTCGGGAGGATATGAGCCTGATAATGACGGAGGCTGTTTCCAGAGGGAGCGGAGCAAGGGCAGAGGTCAGTCTGAGGTCTCTGACGGAGATGATACTGCGCAACGACTGTTCGCTGGCGGCGGTAGCACATAATCATCCGAACGCATCAGCGGAGCCGTCGGACACTGACCTGAGATTTACCAAGAATCTGTACAATGTCCTGAAAACCATGGATATCGAGCTTGTGGACCATATAATCATAGGAAAAACTGAGGGACTTTCTCTGAAGGACGAGTACCCGAGGCTGTTTTCGGCTGAACAGTAAAAATGGCGCACAGATACGGAAGATGTGACCTCGTATCTGTGCGCTTGTGGTATTAGGCTTATCCTGTGTGCGCTATTTTTTCGACGTATCTGCGCATTTCCTCCTTTGAGGAGACAGCATGGGTACCGTCGATTATTTCACGCTGTCTGCTTTCGGGGAGAGCGGAAAAAGCCTGTATTGCCTGTGGGTCCATGGCAAGAGCGATGCCAAATCCCATGGGGATATCCTCTTTTTTCATATAACGACACCTCCGACCTTATCGGTCGGAATTATTTTTCCTCAGAGGGAGCGGATTATACTTCTGTATTGAAAACGGTGTTTCTGACTGATTTCGTAATGATTATTTCATAACTTGCATGATATAATGTAATCATATTGATTAATACGGTATGCTGGCTCAGGCTGCGCTTCCTAAGTGTAAAGCTATTGCAGCAGACCGGGCAGAGCAGTAAAGTGAGGCGGCTTTGTATGCGGTTAAAATATTCAGGAGGATGATAAGATGTCAGAAACAACTTATGCGTATATACGCGTATCGTCGAAGGACCAGAACGAGGACAGACAACTGATTGCCATGAAGGAATACGGAGTATCTCCGAAGAAGATATACATGGATAAGCAGTCGGGAAAGGATTTTGAACGTCCGGGCTATATCCGGCTGATGAAAAGAATAAAGCCTGGGGATACTGTTGTTATAAAAAGTATTGACAGGCTGGGAAGAAATTACATCGAGATTCTGGAGCAGTGGCGGTATATCACAAAGGAGAAAAAGGTGTCGATAGTGGTGCTGGATATGCCTATTCTTGATACGGGAAAGGAAAACGACCTGACCCGCACACTTATATCGGATATCGTGCTGCAGCTGCTGTCCTATGTGGCTGAAACGGAGCGTACCTTTATCCGCCAGCGCCAGGCTGAGGGGATATTGGCTGCCCGTCAGAGGGGAGTGCGGTTCGGAAGACCTCCCAAGGAGCGTACAAGTGAATTTTATCAGCTTAAGGAAGAGTATCAAAACGGTAGAATCTCGGCGAGAAAAGCGGCGAAAAAGCTCGGGATAACTCATACCACATTTACAAAATGGGTGAGGGAATGAGTAGGATTGTACAAAAAATATGTATTCCAGGGGTGAGAAATTGCCGAAGATTTGTCAGATATGGTATTGACAAAAAGAGTAATATATGATATCATATAGTAGATACATATATATATTGATGTTATTCTGTTAATGATTGCTAAAGTCAGACAGCAAATTATTATGCGTATCTTGAAAAATGGTTAGATTGGAGTTTAAGGTTAATGGGAACTGAGGATACACTCGATTTGGGATTTTTGTTCAAAACATTGAAGAAGCATCTTGCATTTATCCTAATTGCAGGTGTGCTGTGCGGGATAGTATCTTTTCTTATTTCCAATTTTCTGGTAACAAAGAAATATGAATCCCGGGCAATGCTTTATGTGGAGAATAATCAGCAGACATCCGATTCTCTGAATATAAATGATATCACCGCCGCTCAGAAGCTGGTAAATACCTGCCAGATCATCTTCAAGAGCGATACCATGCTCGATAATCTGATAACTGAGCTGGGTCTTCCTTACAATAAGGAGGAGCTCAATAATATGATAACGGCTCAGTCTGTTAACAACACCGAGGTTATGGAGCTGGTGGTGGAAAGTACAAGCCCTGAGGAATCCCAGAGGATAGTCAACAAGCTTATTGAGCTTGCCAATGTCGAATTCAACCGCATTATCAAATCGGGCTCGATCGAGGTCATCGACTATGGCGAGATAAATCCTAAGGCGTCCTTCCCGAATGTTATGCTCATTACTGCAGCTGGCGTGTTTATCGGTATTGTGGCGGCTTATATTATCGCCTTTGCGGGAGATATGCTTGATGTTGCTGTCAAGCATGACGACAATATCGCTAAGATATATGACGTTCCTGTGTTTGCCGAAATCATGG
>CAMEYZ010000035.1 GCA_945947715.1 uncultured Clostridia bacterium
AGCCGCCGTTTTTTCTGATATAATATCTATTCAGATTACATTATATCATAGTTTGTGTTTTTTGTCAAGCGGCGGATTAAATTGACATAATTTCGAGTTAATTTGAAATAATTCAGTAACAGTTAGTGTAAAATTTATTATTTAAATCACTTGATTCAAATTAGATGATATGATATAATGAAATAAGAGCGAGCGCTCTGCTGGGAATTTTAAAAGCATTTATGACGGGGGGAGGTATGACTATGAATGAAGTAAATAAAACACTATATATCCCATTGTACGGAAAAGCACAGGTCAGCAGGAAAAATATTATCCTGAATGACAAAAAAGCCGAGGAGATATGGGAAAAGGAGCAGTTTCCTCTAAAGGGCAAGGCTAAGTCAAAGTGGCTCTGCTATTATATGGCAATGAGAGCAAGAGTGTTCGACGACTGGACTAAACGGAAAATGCGGGAGGGTCCCGATTCGCTCATACTTCATATCGGCTGCGGAATGGACAGCAGATTTCTGAGGGTCGGCAGAAGCGCGGCGCAGTGGTATGATATGGATTTTCCCTCTGTCATTGAGGAACGCGGAAAATATTATGACAGTGCTGATAATTATCACATGCTGTGCTGTGACGCGTCGGACAGCAAACAGCTGGATAAGCTCCCTGAGGGAGAAAATGCTGTGATAATACTTGAGGGCATAAGCATGTTTCTTCAGAACCAGGAGATATCTGCCCTGTTTGACGCTTTTGACAGGAAATATAAAAGGGTATCTATACTCATGGACGTGTATACGACCTTTGCGGCAAAGGCTTCAAAGTATAAGAATCCTGTCAACGATGTGGGCGTGACGACACTGTATGGGATAGACGCCCCGGAGTCCATACTTAGTAATAGTATAAGCTTTCTCCGGGAGCATACCATGACGCCTGAAGAGCTGATAGATGAGCTTCCAAAGGGCGACAAGGGCTTTTTCAGGCTGATGTTCGCAGGTAAAGCGACCCGGAAGATATATCGGCTTTATGAGTATGAGAAAAAATAGTAAATTTTAAAGAGGTATTATATGGAAAATATCAGCTATTCAAAACTGACAATGGATAATTTTAATGAAAACTCCCTGGACGGATTTATACGACATCAGGAGGTGAAGGAGTGCTGGCGGAAGGAAAACGGAGAGTGGATACTGCTGCCTATAGCATTTACCGAGGAATGGGACAGTAATGCTCTCAAAGAAAAGGCTGCAGAAATCATAAGCTTTATCGGCGGAAAGGGCTTTGCATATGGTGCCTTTTCCGAGGACAGGTTAGTGGGCTTTCTGACCGTGTCTAGTAGCCTTTTCGGCAGTCAAAAGCAGTATGCCGAGCTTGTGCTGTTTCAGGTCTCCGAGCCGTTCAGAGCGCATGGCATAGGCAGAAGGCTTTTTGAGCTTGCCTGTGAGGAAGCACGCAGCATCGGCGCACAGAAGCTTTATATCTCAGCTCATTCCTCCAAGGAAAGTCAGGCGGCATATCGCAGGCTGGGCTGTGTTGAAGCGGAGGAGATCAACAGAGATATCGCCGAAAACGAGCCCTTTGATGTTCAGATGGAATATAAATTGTAATGCAATAAAATATGCCCCTCGCCGAAGCTAACGGCAAGGGGCATAATAATTATCAGTTATCAATTGAAACAGCCTTGTAGCCCGCCTTTTCCACGGCGGAGCTGAGCGCTTCGTCAGAGACCTCAGCGGAAAGGTTGCATACCGCCGTTTTCTTTTCAAGGTCAACCTGCACCGAGGAAACTCCCTCCACTTCTTCAAGCGCCTTCTGAACATGAGCCACACAGTGCATGCACATCATGCCCTCAACATTTACAGTCTTTGTCATTTTAACATCTATCCTTTCCTGCGGTTTATCCGCATTATTGATATAGGCATATTCGTCCCTGAAGCGTCTAAGCCGAAGTGCGTTCGACACCACGCATACCGAGCTCAGGCTCATAGCCGCTGAGCCTATCATGGGACTTAAAGATATTCCGAAGGCGGGGTATAGTGCTCCCGCCGCCAGCGGTATCCCAAGAACATTGTAGAAAAATGCCCAGAACAGGTTCATTCTGATATTGCGCATTACCGAGCGGCTAAGTGATATCGCCGCTGCTGCGTCGCAGAGGGAATCATGCATGAGGACTATATCCGCCGAATCCACGGCGATATCAGTTCCCGAGCCCACTGCGATACCTATATCTGCGCGGGTCAGTGCAGGTGCGTCATTTATTCCGTCTCCTACCATGATGACCTTTTTCCCTTCATCTCTGAGCCTTCTGATACATTCCTCCTTATTTTCGGGAAGAACGTCGGATATCACTTCTGAGATACCCGCCTTTTTGGCAATAGCATTTGCTGTGATTCGGTTGTCGCCCGTCAGCATTATCACGGACAATCCTAGCTCTTTGAAGCGGCTCACAGCGCGTTTGCTGTCGGTGCGTATGCTGTCCGCCGCTGAGATGATACCCGCCGCTTTTCCGTCACGGGCGAATATCAGCGGAGTTTTTCCCTCCGAGGACAGTCTTTTGATAGTATCATATATTTCGGCATTATTTGGGGAAATAATGCCCTTTTCCTCCATAAATGCGGCATTTCCTGCAATATATCCATGACCGTTCACCTCTGCGGAAACTCCCCGTCCTGAGTGAGCGGAGAAATTATCCGCCTTCGGGATATCAAGCCCACGCTCCTGTGCGAAGCTTACCACCGCTTCGCCGAGAGGGTGCTCGCTGCCGTATTCCACGGCCGCTGCTTCGGTCAGGAATATTTCCTCGGAAATGTCTCCGAAAAGGATAACGTCCTCCACGGCAGGGGTGCCAGTGGTAACAGTTCCCGTTTTGTCAAGGACGATAACGTCCGCATTGTGAAGATTTTCCAGAGCCTCTGCCGATTTGATGAGTATGCCCAGCTGCGCAGCCTTTCCTGTGCCAACAGTGACTGCTACCGGAGTGGCAAGCCCCAGTGCACAGGGGCAGGATATCACCAGCACCGCAACAGCACAGGACAGAGCAAATTCAAATCCCATGCCCGCTATGAGCCATATTATGAACGTGACAAGTGCAATGCCGATTACTGTCGGAACAAACACTGCGCTGACCTTGTCTGCGATGCGGGCAATGGGAGCCTTTGTGTCAGCGGCATTGTCCACCAGTCGTATCATCTGCGCAAGAGCAGTGTTATCGCCCACCTTTTCCGCCTCCATTTTAAAGGAGCCGTTTTTGTTGACTGATGCGGTAATGACATTATCACCCGAAGACTTTTCAACGGGGATACTTTCTCCGGTTACGGCGGATTCGTCCACGCTGCCATGTCCGTCGATGAGCTTACCGTCGGCTGGGATAGTGTCTCCCGGACGGACAACGATGATATCTCCCACCACAAGCTTTTCCGAGGGGATAGTCATCTCCTCGCCGTTTCGGATAACTCTTGCGGTCTTGGGGGCAAGCTCCGCAAGCTTTCCGAGAGCGTCGGAGGTCTTGGATGTGGAGCGGGCCTCCATGTATTTTCCCGCAGTGACGAGGGTGAG
Source organism: uncultured Clostridia bacterium (assembly GCA_945947715.1). GTDB lineage: Bacteria > Bacillota > Clostridia > Oscillospirales > Ruminococcaceae > RGIG4694. Next base: position 3,535 of record CAMEYZ010000035.1, read on the forward strand.
TATCATGGCGGCGGATTCAAAGTACAGCTGGTGCGTGTAGCTGTGAACGCTGTCCATGTCCATGTGTCCCTGACCGTAGATTATGCGGTACAGTGAATAAAGCCCGTAGATAAGCGACGCGGAGGAGCCTATCGCCACCAGCGAATCCATGTTGGGGACCTTTCTGAAAAGCGCCTTGAAGCCCGAAATGAAGAATTTCCGGTTGACAAATATTATCGGCACTGCAAGGATAAGCTGCGTAAGAGCGGAAACTCCCGCATTTTCCATGCCCGTAAATATGGACGGCACGGGCAGTCCCAGCATTTCTCCCATGGCGATGTACATCAGCGGCACAAGGAGTATTATCGAAAATATCATGCGGAATTTAAGAGCCTTTTCCTTTTCCGCCTGGCGCTTGGTGCGCTCCTTCCAGCGGGAGCGGTATCCGCTTTCGGAGATGCTTTCCGCAGACTGCACCTCTGCTGTGTAGCCGATAGCATTCACTGCAGAGCATATCCTCTGCACATCGGCGGGAGAGTCAAAGTCCACCGTCATAGCTCCCGACAGCAGATTGACGTTGCAGGATTTCACACCCTCCAGCTTTGACACAGCCTTAGTGACGTTAGCCTGGCATGCGGCGCAGGACATTCCCGTCACGGTAAATTTTTCGGTTGTCAAATATATCACCTCAACTTTTTGATAAGTTCAACCGTTTCGTCTATTATTTCTCTGTTGCCCTTTTCGAGCTCATCAGCGACGCAGGTCTCCATGTGGTCCTGCAGGATAACATATCCGAAGGAGCGCAGTGCACTTTCCAGAGCGGCTATCTGTATCAGGATATCGCCGCAGTAGCGGTTCTCGTCCAGCATTTTCGATATGCCGTTCAATTGTCCGCTCATTCGGTTTATGCGGTTTTTCAGGGAGCGGAGCATTTCCTCGTCTCGGGGAGTGGCCTTTTTATGGCAGCAGGGACAGACCTGCCCGGTGTTTTCAACGGTATTATTCTCATTCATTGCAGCAATATACCCCCTAATGGTATTTTATATAGCTATTATATACCCTTGTGGGGTATGTTTTCAACGAATTTTCGGTAAAAAAATTGTTACAGATATGATAACGGGTATTGCAATTTTGATATCTATGTGTTATAATGATAGTATGGCAGGATATACGGAATTTATTGCAAGGGAGTGATATTATGGGAGGAATCGAAGGCGTAGGCATTGGCGGCTTTTCGGGAGTGTCCGCAGGGGGATATTCGGACGCAAAGGATACCAAGTCCGGCATAAGGCAGAAGATATCAAGCCTTGAATCCAAGCTGAATGAAGCCGAGATGAAGCAGAAGTCAACGGGGAAAAGCCTTTCCTCCGAGATACAGTCGCTGGAGAAGCGGATAGATAATCTTAAAAAGCGGCTGGATAAGCTTGAAGCCCCCGACGACGGTGAATGTCAGACCTGCAAGAACCGCAAGTATCAGGACGGTTCAGATGACCCGGGAGTTTCCTTCAAATCTGCTTCGCATATCGACCCCGATACAGCTTCGTCAGTGGTCAGAGGTCACGAAATGGAGCACGTTTACCGCAATCAGGCAAAGGCTGAGCGTGAAGGACGAGAAGTGGTCTCTCAGACGGTCACATTACATACCGGCATCTGTCCCGAGTGCGGAAGGTCCTATGTTTCGGGCGGAGAAACACGTACCGTTACCAGAGCTAAGCTTTCTGATGTGTACAATGTTGGCATCGAGGACAAGTCCGAGGGGAAGATATTCGATTCGGTGGCGTGACATATATATGATAATTATTTGCGGCTTTTCTGCTTTCGGTAAAAGCCGCATTTTATTTCCAAAATTTTTTCTTAAAAACCTGTTCCATTTTACGGACATATATGTTATAATAGAATTTACAGGGAACATAAACTGAAAGGAATGAATAAAATGTCAAGTGAAATAAGAGATGCTGCCCTTTGGGAGAGCGGTAAGATCAAGATCGACTGGGTACGGGCAAATATGCCCCTCCTTAATTCAATAGAGGAGGACTTCAAGCGTGATCTTCCTTTTAAGGGCCTTAAGGTCGCACTGTCTGTACATCTTGAGGCAAAGACTGCGTACCTTTGCAAGGTGCTGGCGGCAGGAGGCGCGGAAATGTATGTTACCGGCTCCAATCCTCTTTCCACTCAGGACGACGTTGCAGCGGCTCTCGTACATGATGGGCTTAATGTTTATGCATGGTATGATGCTTCTCCCGAGGAGTATCACCGCCATATCTCAAAGGTCATCGAGGCAGGACCGAACATCATCATCGACGACGGTGGAGACCTGGTGAACCTCATACATAACGAATACCCCGAAAAGATAAAGGACGTTATCGGCGGCTGTGAGGAAACTACTACGGGCATAATCCGACTTATTGCCATGAACAGGGAGGGCAAGCTGAAATTCCCAATGGTGCTGGTGAACAACGCAGACTGCAAGCATCTTTTCGATAACCGCTACGGAACAGGACAGTCTGTCTGGGACGGAATCAACCGCACTACTAACCTTATCGTTGCGGGAAAGAATGTGGTCGTTGCAGGCTATGGCTGGTGCGGAAAGGGCGTTGCTATGAGAGCAAAGGGCCTGGGAGCGTCGGTCATCGTGACTGAGGTGGACCCCATTAAGGCTATGGAGGCTGTAATGGACGGTTTTAAGGTCATGAAAATGGAGGAGGCTGCTAAAATAGGCGACTTCTTTATCACCGTCACTGGCTGCAAGGGAGTTATCACAGAAAGGTCCTTCAATGTGATGAAGGACGGGGCTATCTGCTGCAATGCGGGACATTTCGACTGCGAGGTGGATGTTGCCCGTCTTAAGGAAATGGCAGTGGAGTGCAAGGTGGCACGTCACAATATCCAGGGCTATGTTATGCCGGACGGTAGACAGATAAATGTTATCGCTGAGGGAAGACTCGTAAATCTTGCCGCAGGAGACGGACACCCCGCCGAGATAATGGACATGAGCTTTGCTATTCAGGCGCTTTCTGCACTCTATCTTGCGCAGAACAGGGGAAAGCTTGATTCTATGATAATCGACGTGCCCAAGTCAATCGACAGGGAGGTCGCAGAGCGCAAAATACGCTTCTGGGGACTGGAGATAGATAAGCTCACCGAGGAACAGGAAAAGTATCTCAACAGCTGGAACTGCTGACGGTATATTTTATCGGGGAGGTATAATGAAAAAGTTTAGTATATTAACAGCGATGGTCCTTATTCTGGGCATCATTTCCGCCATTCCAGCGGCGGCGGTCACCTTCAAGCCGGGCTTTACGCTCAATAGCGAATCGGCGGTGATGATAAATCTTGACAATGAGGAAGTGGTTTTCGAGCAGAATTCCACTAAGAAAATGTATCCCGCTTCTCTGACGAAGGTCGTTACTGCGCTGGTTGTCCTGGATAATGTGGACGACCTGGAGAACACCTACTTCGAGGCACCCCTTGCAGTCTTTGATGACCTTTACAACACCGGTGCGCGGACGGTGGGCTATTCCCGGGGCGAGACCATAAGCGTCAAGGACCTGATGTACAGCATGCTCATCTATTCAGCCTGTGAATCTGCGGGTATCCTTGCGTATAATGTGGGCGGAGGAAGTATTCCAAACTTTGTCTCCATGATGAACGACAAGGTTCGGGAGATAGGCTGCGTGGGCACAAATTTTGTGAATCCCCACGGACTTCACGACCGCAATCAGTATACCAATGCTTCGGATATGGCTATGATAGTCAAGTATGCGCTGGATAATTATCCCGAATTTGAAGAGATAGCTTGCACGTCCGAGTATACGCTGGGAGCTACAAATTACAACGAAAACGGCTGGAAGGTCATAACTCATTCCAATAAGATGACCAATCCTGCCAGCGAATACTATTACCCCTATGCCAAGGGCATAAAAACGGGAACTACCGACGAATCAGGAAGAAATCTCATTTCAATGGCGGAGAAAAACGGTATGAGATATCTTCTTGTGACAATGGGTTCGCCCCTTTACGATGATAACGGCTATGACGCATACGGTAATTTCGAGGACCAGATTAAGCTGTACGACTGGGCATTTGACACCCTGTCCTACCAGCAGATAGTCCCCTCCGGACAGGAGATAACCGAGGTCCAGGTGAAAATGGGCGCGGATAAGGATTACGTCCGCCTTGTGACTTCGGAAAGCAGCACCATGCTCTGGTCCAATCAGATAGACGTTGACAAGCTGAAGGTCACTATCGACACAAGCGGATATACCGACAATGACGGAGCAATAACAGCTCCTGTGGAGCAGGGACAGAAGCTGGGTACATATAAGCTGTCCCTCAACGGTGAGGATATCGTTACTGTTGATTTGGTGGCTCAGGAAAGCATCGCTCTGTCTCACTGGGAATATAATGTTGATAAGGCGAAGCAGTTTTTCGGCTCAGTATGGTTCAAGGCGGCGGTGATAATTGCCGTGGTGCTGGTGGCAGTATATATCGGAGTGGTCATCTCCGCCAACAGCGGCAAAAAGAAAAGAAAAATCAAAAAGGTTCGCAAATCAAGAAAATTTTAAAACGGGGAGGAATAAATCATGGAAAATCAGAAGAGCGTTATTTCGGCGGCAAATAATTCGAGGATCAAGTTCGAGGTCATTAACGGACACTTTGCCACAAACCATAGCCATGTCAGCAGCTACATCGACATGAGCGGCATCAAGAACAGCCTTAACGGTGCAAAGGAAACCGCTAAGGAGCTTGCGGGAGCCTTTTACTACACTCCCGTGCAGGCAATAATCTGCGTGGAGGGCACGCGTATGGTAGGAGCATTCCTCGCTGATGAGCTGTCTGCGGGTATGCATGGCATCAATGCGGGTATTGATATTTCGGTAATTACTCCTGAGTTTGGCATGAACAACGAGATAATCCTCCGTGACAATATCCAGCAGATGATACGTGGAAAGGCAGTGCTGCTGCTGGTTTCGTCGGTATCCTCAGGAAAGAGCGTTGCTCAGACCATGGACTGCCTGAATTATTATGGCGGAACTCTTTCAGGCGTGGGAGCTATATTCAGCGCCGTTGAAGAGGTCCACGGAATGAAGATAAGCAGCATATTCACTCCGAAGGATATCCCCGCATATCAGTCCCATAAGCCTGCGGACTGTCCCATGTGCAAAGCGGGTCAGAAGCTGGATGCTATTGTAAACAGCTTCGGATATTCCAAGCTGTGATGAGATAATACGATAAAAAGCAGCCTCCCAAAGCCTGATATGAGCTTTGGGAGGCTGTATCCATTATGAGTTTTTACCCTTAAGTACGGGTGAGAGATATTTGTATGTTGGGAAAACGATGATAACGCTTATCAGCGCCTTTACAAAGGTGAAGGGGACATTGAATACGAGCAGACACTGAGGGATAGTCTTAACGCTTGGGAGTATTGCCTGATAAGCGGAGAGTATGGCTTCCTTGGGCATGAAGTTGTAGTATACGGGATATACGATGAAATTGTTGGTGACAAGGCTTCCCAGAGCCATTACCACTGCGCCGATTATCGCACCGATAAGTGCACCCTTGCGGCTCTTCTTAAGCTTGTAGACAAGTCCCGCAGGGATAACGAAAAGTGCGCCCAGCAGGAAATTAGCAAGCTCTCCGACACCGCCTGTGCTTGAGAAGAACAGGTGGATAAGGTTTTTGATAAGGCATACGCAGACTCCCCAGAGCGGTCCGAAGCAGTACGCCGCGATAAGGGCAGGAAAGTCGGACAGGTCCATTTTGATAAAGGGTGGCATCAGCGGCACAGGAAATTCAAGGTACATCAGCGCAAATGCCAGAGCGGACAGCATGCCCGTCACTGCCAGCGCGCGGATATTGACCGGTTTGCTGTTTGATACCGTGTGGTTAGAAATTGCTTCGTTTTTCATTTCAGATTACCTCCAAAAAAGTGTTTTTGCAATCTGTCAGAAAAACCCCCGAAGCGGTGTGCTTCGGGGGTGAAAGTCTGCGTTTTCGATGCATGATATTATAAGATATGCATATCGAAAGCCCATGTTTCTTTCATCCGGACTATACCGTCGGTTTCGGAATTTCACCGAATCGACCCATACGTAAACGCACAGGCTCGCGGACTATACCGCCGGTGAGGAATCGCACCTCGCCCTGAAACAGTTGCATTGATAATGATATACTGCTTAAAACCGTAAAAGGTCTTATAGCCTTGATTATTCCTCGTCCTCGTCGCTGAGATCGAACTCAAGGAGCTCGCTGCAGTTGGGACAGTTGATGGAGCCTTCCTCCAGCATTGACTTGTTTATAACAATGGTATTGCCGCAGGTAGGACAGGTAGCCTCGTACATTTCCTCGTCATCGAAGCCGTAATCGTCGTCGTCCTCGTCGTCGAAATCATCGTCGATGAAGTCGTCGTCATCGTAGTAATCATCGTCATCCTCGTCTTCGTAGAGATCCTCTTCCAGCTCATCAAGGTCGTCGCTGATAGAATCAACCACCTCGCAGACCTCGTCGATCTGGTCCTGCTGATCTTCAAGCTCAAGAGCAATATCGCGGAGAATATCGGCGATAAGGCTTATCACCTTATCATTCTTGTCCATTCCGTCAAGAAGTCCTTTTAAATAAGAGGTTTTTTCACTGAGTGTCATAATGATCTCCTTTCCGCTGCTCCGAAGCAGCCTAACGATTTAGTCGGATCAAACGCGCTCCATGTACTCGCCTGTACGAGTATCAATGCGGATCATTTCGCCCTCGTCGATGAAGAGGGGAACCTTGATCTCTGCGCCTGTCTCAAGAGTAGCAGGCTTAGTTGCGTTGGTAGCAGTATCGCCCTTGAAGCCGGGGTCAGTCTTTGTTACCTGGAGCTCAACGAAGTTGGGGGGCTCAACAGCGAAAACCTTGCCCTTGTAGGAGCAAACCTTGCAGATCATTTCTTCCTTAACGAACTTGAAGCTGTCGCCAAGCTCGCTGGGGCTTACAGGAAGATCCTCGTAGGTCTCGGGATCCATGAAATGATAGAGGTCGCCATCATTGTAAGAATACTGCATATCTCTTCTCTCCACGTAAGCTGTGGGGAATTTAGCGGAAGGGTTGTAGCTCTTTTCAACAACGGAGCCGGAGATAACGTTCTTAACCTTAGTTCTTACGAACGCTGCGCCCTTACCGGGTTTAACGTGCTGAAACTCGATAACCTGTAAAACGTTTCCGTCTTCTTCAAAGGTCATACCGTTTCTGAAATCGCCTGCTGTAATCATAAATCAGACCATCCTTTCAATTTTTGAAGCGCAGTAAACGAAAAAAGCCTTCGTTATGCAGATACCGCACGATTTTTTGCACGGCAGGCAGCCTGCGCCCTATCTGTAGAAATAATATTCAGCATTATTATTTATATGATACCACATTTTCTCTGAATTTGCAATACCTTTTTGAAATTTTCTGAAAAAAATATTCATGTAGAATATATTTTGCCCGAATTTTTGTATATATTACATAATGATCAGTCACCCAGCATGTCCGCAAGAGCATAAAGTCCGAGGATATAGCTATTTTTTCCGAATCCGATTATGCTTCCAGCACAGACTGGAGCTATAACGCTTGTATGTCGGAACTCGTCGCGAGCATGGATATTGGACATATGCACCTCGATAACGGGTATCTTCACAGCTGCGATAGCATCTCTGATAGCATAGCTGTAGTGAGTGTAAGCGCCTGCATTGATAACGATACCGTCCATATCAAGGCGAGCCTCGTGTATCCTGTCGATGATAGCGCCCTCGTGGTTTGACTGGAAGAATTCACACTCCATGCCGAGGGTCCTGCCCTTATCAGCGATCTCGGCACAGATAGAGCTGTAGCTGTCATTGCCATAGGTACCGGGCTCTCTTTCACCCAGCAGATTGAGATTGGGACCGTTTATTATAAGTATTTTCATTTTGGATTTCCTTTCGGTTTATGTGATCAATACTATTATAAATCCAAATCGGGAGAATGTCAATAAGAATATTTCAATAGTGTCGGAAAGGATCGGGCTGTTGCAGCAGCCCAATTTGTTTTATCCAGTTCAGCCCGTGAGTCCCTCGTAAAATAATTTCATAGTCTGTGCGTCCTCGGTTTGGGTGCCGGCACTTTCACAGATGAAAACGGGGGACAGCCCACGCTCATAGACAAGCTCCATAAGAGGCTCGTACTTCGGACCGTATACCTCGTCCTCAAAGGTGAGATGCTTTTTCTCGCCGCCCTTTTCTGTGTATTCTATCTTTGAAAAATGTGAGTGGAACAACTTCGCCCTGTCATGGCCCAGACGATTTTCTATTTCGTCGAGAATGGCGGCGTAGTCCTCCTTGGTCTTTATGGAGCCGAAGGTGCGGGCGTTTAAGTGTCCGAAATCAATGGTGGGGATAAAGCTCTCGTCCACGGAGCACAGCTCCAGCACCTCGTTTAAATCGCCCAGCTGATTTATCTTCCCCATTGTTTCGGGGCAGCAGTGTATGTGCTCCAGACCGTTGTCTATAAGTGCCTGACGTGCTTTTTTCATGGTTTCCTTGGCAAGTGCGAGAGCTTCCTCACGGGTCATTTTTGAACAGGAGCCGCTGTGTATGACGATGCGGTCGCCGCCCATATAGTCCACCGCCTTCGCAGAAGCAAGGATATAATTAATGGAATTGTCCCGCTTTTCCTCCTCAACGCTTGACAGCGAGATGAAATAGGGGGCATGGACCGAAACGGTAATGCCACAGTCCGCCAGAGCCTTTCCCAGCTCACGGGCGGGAGCTTCGCCGATGCGCACTCCCTGACCGCACTGGTATTCAAAGTGGTCAAGGCCGAATTTATTTAAGTATTCTCCTATCTGGATAGTTTTCTTGTAGCCCATGGTCTTGAAGCTTTCAGCAGCTCCTGCGGGGCCGAATTTTGCGCTCATATTTTTCTCTCCGTTTCAAATATATTTTATTGTCTGTCAAAATAATCCTTGCCGCTGTCGGGATTGAAGTATGTTCTGATATAGCCGTCGGTCGATACTATGACAAATTCATTGGTGCTTTCCAGATAATAAACGTCGTCGTTGTCCTCCTTTTCAAGCTTATGTAGAGCTTCGGGAGAATTGACAACGGCAGCGGCAGCAGATTCATATTCGGCTGTGGAGGCAAATCCCATTTCGATCCCGTGTTTTTCGTAATGCTCTGTAAGAAGAGCATTACTGCGGAAACGAAGTTTTTGTGTTTCGGAAGATGATGTTGTTTCAATTACGTCAGCGGAAAATGATGTTTCCGGATATGTATTCGAAGTCCTGTTCTCAGCCACTGGCTTCTCGGTATCATATGAGGAAGTGACGGTGATATCGGGTGATACCGCAGGCTCCGATATATCGGTGGTGTCAGAATATTCGGATATAAATGCCAAAAGCAGCACTATTGCAAGAATAATGATAACAGGTATCGGTGGAAGTGATCTTTTTCCTCTGCTGTTGTTTTGTGGAGCAGACGGAGATTTACTCCCTTTTCGTTTGTCTCGGCAGCTTTTGCACCTGTTCGGGAGATGCAAGCCCTTTGAACGGTAGAATTCTATCTCACCGTCGGTGAGAGTAAATTCATTGCCGCAGTCACTGCATTTTTTGGTTATCATATTATTAGCTCCTTTTTTATAAATATTTTTTAGGCAGAAACGGCTTCTCCAGTTCCCGCTTTATTTTGAAGAAAAACGACTTTTCGGGTTCGATAGGCTTTACAAGTATCGACTTTATCCCGAAAAGCTTCGCCCCTAAGATATCAGTGAAAAGCTGGTCTCCTATGGTGCATATCTCCGACTTCGGCACGTTCATCAGCTGCGCCGCCTTTTTGTAGCCCACGGGCAGCGGCTTTGCTCCCTCGGCGACAAAATCCAGCCCCAGCAGCTTCGCAAAGGGAGTTACTCTCGGTGCATGATTGTTTGATACTATCATCATTTTTATCCCATGAGCGCGCATATCGTCCAGCCACTGATACATTCCGTCCAAAGGCTTGGGGTCGTTGTGAGTGGTCATGGTGTTATCCACGTCGAGGATAAGGGCGGTCACTCCCATTTCCGATAGTATCTCTGGAGTGACAGACAGTATGCTTTTGTATGCTTTTGTAGGTGTGAATATCATAATAAATTCTCCTGCGGTTGGTTGGA
>CAMEYZ010000036.1 GCA_945947715.1 uncultured Clostridia bacterium
CACCCGCCTCTGTTACCTTAAGGCTTCCGCTGGTGAAGTAATCCACACCGCTCTTCTCGAGATTCTTTGTGCGTGCTGCCTTTGAGGTAGTCAGTGTAATATTACCGCTGGTATCAACATTCACTTCGCTGCTACCATAGGTCTTACCATTCTTGATAACTGCGCCGGTGTTGGCAAGGGAGTTCTGGATGGTAAATGTCAGGCTTCCGGAGTACTTACCGCTGGAATCCCAGGTCTTATCCTTGTCAATGAATATACCGTAGTCATAGTTACCGTAATATGCGCCGCCAAGAGCCATGTAGGAATCGCCGGTTGCCGTAGAAGAAGCTGTACGAGCTCCTGCAGGATCGGTAAACAGATTTGCGGTGATCCTGTCATTGGCGATAATATTTGTGATGATTCTTCCGTTATAGCCTGCGCTTCGAGAGGAAGCTTTGATGCCGTTAACGTAACCATTAGCTCGGTTAATGACAATAATGTGGATATTCTTCAGTGTCTTCTCATATTTCGTATCGTCGATCACATACGAAGCAGGAGCCGCTGAACCACGTTGCTTGATAAACCCAAACTGTACGCAGAATGCCTCATATGCGTCCTTTGGAGAATTTATATTCTTGGATACGGGGATCTTTTTGATCTCTTCAACAGGATTTCCTTCCATGTCGGTAGTTTCAACAGTGAATTCATATTCAGTCGAATAATTCGCCCCCGAGTCGAAGATGAGCATTCTGTCGGCGTATCTCACATTTTCGGTGAGATATTCGAGAATACCGTCCTGCGTACTTCTCATGTTCTCTATCATTGTGGAATCCACGTAGGTTTCTCTGATAGGCTTGTAGAAGTTCATCAGCGCCGCCATGAGTATACCCATGATAGCCATTACGACGATAAGCTCCACAAGGGTAAAGGCTTTAATTTTTTTCTTCATCTCTCTCACCCCCGGTTATTTGGTTTCTACCTTCTTATCATCGCCCTTTCTCGGCAGGATGAATTTGTAGCGTACAGTGTTGTTGCTGTCATAGACAGTTCCCTCTGAGTCATTTGAAACCTTGACTCCGACAACATAGAGATCAATATCCGCCGAGACAGAGCCCTTAAGGTAGGTTGCCTTGGAATTAACGTTATTCTCCTTTTTTACCTTGAAGGTAATGTTGGAGGTGGAGCCGTCAACTGTATGTGACATGTCGTCATCGCCGGTAGGTGTGTAGCTTGCCAGACGATAGATCTGGACAGCTTCATCACCATTTTCTTTAACGAGCTCATTTTCCACGAACTCCATTTGCTTTTCAAGACTGTTGTTGATGCGATTGTTGTCACGGTTCATTTTTGCCACTGTTCCGTAGACCTGGACCATGAGCAGCGAAGTAATACCGATAAGCGCCATGGCAACAATACATTCGATAAGTGTAAAGCCGCGAAGCTTTTTAGTTTTCATATATCATTACCTCCCTTAGCTGCCTAACCAGTGCTGCTGATCCCATGTGATCATTGTACCCATGAGAGAATCAGCGCCGCCGCCGGCTCCCTGAGGAACAAATCCGATACCAAAGCCGTTCCTTACCTTGATCTTATTAAATACGATTGAGCCTATTACCTGGAGATGCATCTTGCCTGGTTGACCGTTATATGTGTAATTTATTTCTGCTCCGTTTGCATTTATTGCATTAAATTCAGCTTCAGGACCATACATATATCCGGTAAAGAAGAAATTATCTCCATTGGCTGTAAAAAGCTCAGAATCCTTTCCTGCAAAGCAGAAAATATTGGGAGAAGAGGGCTTAGGTGATTTATCCGGATTTTCCTTATAATAGTTTTCATCACCAAATTCAAAGCCACTTTTTGCTTCATGGAGGGTATAGGATTCTTCAGTATATACAGAAAATCCCTTATGCTGTACAAAGTCATTGTCAGCAACGGTAAATACAACGCTGCCGCTTCCCTTAACAATAAAGCATGGTTCTGCGCTGTCTATTCCGCCGGTAAGCTGGATTTGAATATTCTTTCCCTGAGTATCAATGTAATAAGGATTTCCAGGACCAACATTAGCAAAGTCACTCATATTCAGCTTATACTGATAAAAACCATTAACCTCTGTGCCGGTCGGAGTTATATTATGATTGTCGCGAGTAAGATCTGTAGCAGTGCTGCTAACCGACAGTGATACGGTATCCTTACCCGAGCAATTCTTAAACATTTCAAGAGCGCTGAGAGGTTTGCCGCTTTCATCACGGTAAGATGTTGTCTCTGTTTCTGTTGAGTGAATATAAACAGGACCTGTTCTTCCGGGAAGATCATTTAAGGTGATCATATCCGTAACATACTGCTGAGGATCATCAGGTGCTGCATCAGTATCCTTGGGTATAGCCAGGCTGCCTGGTGTGATTGTGCAGTCCACAGTTGTTGCAACAACACTTGTTTCTATCTTAGCAAATGAGCCGCCATTTTTCCCATAGTAGGAGCTTGTTGCTGTCACATGGACTCCCTTGTCAAACTGAACCGATGACGGGGTAACTTCAAAATAAATATTGCCTGTGCAGTACACGTTTCCGTGGAACTTTATGTTATTGCCTCTGATGTACATATCGCCGTCGCAGTATACATCGCCGTAAACTTCAGTTCCGTTCTGAGCGGTTATAAACGCCAGATTAGAAGGATCAATACTTGATTTGGTCAGCTCGTTAACCATGTATGCATATGTTGAGTCCTCAGCCAATGTACCGTTAGCTCCAAGGATAATATCGCACGCTTTACCGGTATCGCCTATTCTCATGGAGTTTGTGTTGCTGAGTCCTGCTGCATAGATAAATGGTCTGCTGTCGCGCTCCTCACCTGTTGCGTCAAGAGCTCCGTAACCATTGACTAAGAACTGGTTTTTTCCGTCAATAGTACCACTTCTAACAATAACGTAGTTATTCTTGAAAAGGGACCAAAGTGCCTGAGTCTCTGTGAATACCTTCTTGTAATCCAGCACAGAACGTCCGGACATGGCACCGTCACCAGGAACTGTATATGTTGCCTGAGGATTTGACGCACTGCTTCCGCCGATTACCGAAGTAGAATTGAACTGATCTGTTGAATTAAACGATGTCATAGCATTTGTGAACGAAGACTTAGAAACGGGAGTATTCGGTTCAAGAAGAACGGAAACGGTTGCTTCATTCTCTGCGCCTGTGCTGTCGGAGACAGTGGTAGTAGATGTGACCTTCAGACGATAATATGTATTGTTCCAGTCGATAGCAGACATCTTGATATTGCCTGAAAGATCAACATTTTCAGCTGAGGTGTTCTTGAATGTACCGTCATAAAGAACATTTTTGTCCTTGTCACGGTAGATAACTCTAAGAAGCTCAACTGTAACAGTTACGTCTCCACGACCATCGCTATCAGAGTCGTCCGCCATTTTTCCAAGAGACTTGGAGCCTACGGTAGAATCTGTGGTGGGAAGAACTGCCGTGTACTGGATATAGGAGTTTTTGTCTTCATCAGTATTGGTTTTTACCCAGTTTTCCTCCTCTGATGCGTCAACAAAGTTAACCTTTCCTGAACCTGCCGGTGCAGTAGAATCGAATGCACTGTCAGCGAGCTTATATTTCGGTGTCAGGTAGCAGAATATCTCCTGCTGATAAAGGAAGCCTTTGGAAATAGGCTCTTTGCCATTAAATACGGTATCATTGGTAAGATTAGTTTTCATCTGCTTTGATTCTTCGTCCTCTTCAAAGGTGAAGCCTATTGTTTGCCAACCGGTAATAACGTCATTACCTTTACCGTTAATGGTATCATAATCCTCCAGCACCTCGTTTATGTAAACCTCAAGAGCTGATCTTGCAGTATAATATGCTTGATTTTCTTCGTACTTGGTAATTGTACGTCTGTTTGCGTTAGATACAACAGTAAGGGTTGCCAGGAGCATTACAATCAGCACAAATAACAGTGTTACGACCATTACCAGTACCGCACCCTTTAACTTGCGGGGGCGACGTTTGCTCTCTGCCATAATAATACCACCTTTCTCTTTGTATTAAAATCTTTCCTTATCCATATCCCACCATACGGCTGCACGAATCATCGTACAACCGCGGTGGAAAAATATTTAATTATTTTGCCTGTTCTGTATCCATGTGATGAATGGAGAATACGTCGATAACCACTGTAAATTCACTGGAAGGATCAATGCCCTTCTCATCGTCGCCTTCATTAAAGTTGCCTCCGCTTATTGACTTAACATAAAGAGTCTTGTCGCTAAGGGAAACTGTATCAATAACGGAGAAGAACTGATCCCAGTCAACTACGCCATCGCTTGAAACATCTACGCCGAATACAAGAGTTACCTCATCGATTGCGACAGTAACTCCTTCTGCGGGAGTAGGATATGTGCCATAATATGTATCATATACCTCCTGAGGGAGAGAATCTCCTGTAAGGTCAGCATTGATCTTGATATCATAAGCTACGCAGTCCTTCTGATAGAAGTACGGACTTACCACACCAGCACTTTCTCCGGTAAGAGTCAGATTCTTGAAGGTGATTCCCGATTCGGAGAGAAGCTCGTAGATATACTGGTCAGCCTGGAAGGTTTCCTGCTCCTCCACGAAGTTCTCCTGCATTTCGTCAACCTCTTTAATGCTGTCCTTGAGCTGCTGCTGGAGCTGAGGAAGAGTTTCGATCTTAGCATTGACCTCTGCCTGTTCCTGTTCCTTAAGTTCAAGGCTGTTCTTGATGTCCTGAGACTCAGATATCTTAGCCTTTACAAAGAAGAAAAATCCGATCATCAATACAGCTATAACAACAACTGCAATGAAAATAACCTTATCTCTATATGAAAGCTTCATGCTCATCAGCCTTCACCGCCTTCCGTAATTTCTGCATTCTCGACCTCGTCTGTCGATTCCTCCTCAGGCGCACTGTAGAGAGCATCTTCTACTGCGCTGCTCTTAAGCATAGCTGTTACATCGAAGCTATAAATGCTGCTTTCCTTGGCAATATCGATTTCAAGTGCATCCTCAGCCGGCTCAAATGCAAGCGCGCCATCATTATAAGAATAGCCCGTGTATACAATGTTGTCAAACATATCAAGCTCGGTAAGATTCTGAACAACGAGCGCAGGGATTGTAGGATCGTCGCAGTAGCCCTTAAGCTGATACTGACCCTCATTGTATGCAAATTCGACAACATTGCATTCAGCGTCAAAGAATACCTTTTCAACCTCGTAATACTGCTCAGAGTTTATCATAGGAAGGGTATTGTAATTATCGGTAGCGTTTGTGAGAAGAGTCTTGAAGCCGGAGATCTTGTCGATCTTTGCCTGAGTAAGATCCACCTCAGCAAGCTTTGCCTGAGTTTCCTCGCTGTTAATCTCAGCGTTGATATCGTCGATCTTACGCTGAGTATTGTTGATTCCGATACCGATAGCCAGGCAGATAACTGCGATAACTGCAGCAGAAACGCCTGCAGCGATCAGCACGCCCACAGCAAAGGAAGCGCCAGCCTCTGTCTTTCCGACAGTTGCGTCAGTTTCCAGGAGGTTGATACGTTCGCTTTCCTTATTGCTCTTGAACATAGCGCCGATAGCGTTTGCATAAGCCTGGAATTCGAAGTTCTCATATCCGCCGATATTATTGGGAACGCCCAGAAGGCTGGTAGAAATATCCATATTTTCCAGAGAGTTTGTAAGTCTGATATACTCAGAGGTATCGCCGTAGAATACAACGTTCTGGATAGGATTCTCGGGGTCTCTGGTCTTCTGGAACTGGAACATTCTGTAGATATTCTCGTTTACTGCCTCGTAGATGTAGTCCTCGGAGTTATCGTAGTCAACGGGGTCGATAGAAGCGAAACGCGAGAATGTGAGCTGATTGTTCTCATAAAGGTTAAGGCTGATGAAGGTAGGGTCGATCTGAACTGCCAGCATAGGCATCTTAGCGCTTGCCTTCTTATCCGAGAGGATAATTCTGGAGATAGCGTTGCAGGATACCATAACAGACTTAAGCTGAATGTCGAGCATTCTGAAAACGCCTCTGAAGCACTCAACGACCTCTGAAGGACACGCGGTTGCGAGGATCTTAAGAGCCTGAACTCCGTCCTCGGTAACCTCTCCGGCGATAGAGTAGGAGATAGAGTATTCATCTGCGATACCCATAGTGTGCTGCATCTGGTTTGTTACCATTGTCAGGAGCTGAGTGCCCTTAGCCTTGGGGATATGGAGCTCCTTGAAGATAACCAGGTTGGATGAGATGCTGACAACAGCCTCTTTATCCGACATTTTTGACTTTTTCAACTCTTCACTGATAAGAGTTGCCATTTCGGGAATTTTCTTTATATGACCATTTACGATCAGACCCTCTTCGAGATCAATGGTGGCAGCAGCTGCTACCTTAATTTTATTATTGCTCTCGGTTCCGCGGATAATGCGGATGTGTCTGTCAGTAATATCAAATGAAAGCATTCTCGTCACCTCACAAATTATTTTTTATACTCAGCCCGCCGCAGCATTCCTTCTGCGGCGGCGCCGAGCATATATTGCTTTCCGGCGCCCTGCCGTTTGATATTTAAGGATAATATATTCCGTCTCACTGCCGCGTTTTTGCGGCATTAGCATGATATGTAGAGCATAAATGTTTATTTTTTTAGCTGATGCTTCCCATCGCATTGTAGATCGCAGGAAGGATAGCAACAAAGCACAGACCGATCGCGCCGCCCATGAAGATAATGAGGATAGGCTCGATAAAGCCTACAAGACGTGTGATAGCCTCGTCCGATTCCTCCTGATAGAAGTTCGCGGACTTTAAGAGAATACTGTCAAGAGCACCGGATTCCTCGCCGACATAGATAATAGATGTAAACATCGACTCGAAGATGCCAGTACGCTGAATAGAAACGGAAAGTGACTCGCCCTGCTTGACCTCGTCAACAACCGTTTCAAAGCATTTTGAAACGTATACGTTTCCAACAATGTTTGCACTCTTTTCAAGAGATTCAACCATTGATACGCCGGAAGAATAAAGAGCTGCCAGTGTACTTCCGAAGCGAGCGGTGTAGATCTTTACGACCAGGGGACCTACCGCAGGCATCTTTATCTTTAACCTGTCGAATTTCATTCGCACATCGGGTATTTTAAGGATATATCTTACAGCGAAGATTATTACCGCAAGGACAATAATGTAAACGTACCAGTAAGCGGTAAGATTTTCTGCGAATGCGAACAGAGCACCGGTCAGACCGTTCATATCCTCTTCAGTAAGGAGGTCCTTAAAGGAAGGCATGATGAACGTGAACATTACGACAACCAGTACAAGGCAGAGAACGACCAGAATAATAGGATAAGACAGTGAGCTCTTTATCTTTCGGTTCAGACGTTCTTCGTTTGCGTAATGGTCCTCGAGCTTCTTCATGATAACGTCGAGGTTACCGGATACCTCACCTGCTTCTACCATTGAGATGTAGAAGTTAGGATAAGCGTCGCCCTGCATTTTAAGGGCATCAGAAAAGGCAGTACCCTTCTGAACGTTTTCGTATACATCTCTGTATATAGCCCTTGTTTTTTCGTTTGTCTGCTCTTTGGTCATAATGTCGAGAGATCTTACAAGCGTAAGTCCGGATGACATCATCGCTGACATCTGACGACAGTCATATGCCATTTCTTTTGTCTTGAACTTATGAAGCTTTTTACCTTCGTCGCCCTTAGCCTCCTTGTAAGCCGAGCAGAAAAGACCTTTTTCGTGAATTTTATCAAGAAATTCATTCACGTTTTCAGCCTGCATCCTCTGATTTTTAAAGGTATTGCCTTTAACGTCGGTTGCAGTATAAATAAAAGTCTTCATTAAAGATTGACACCTCCGATAGTGGATTTTCAGATTGCCATGGAGAAAGCTTAAGCAGAGAAAACAGCTTACTCCATGTTAATATATATATTATATCATTCAGACTAAAAATTAGCAATATGTGAATTTAACTAAATCGCAGTGTATTATTATTGCTTTTTTACCAAATTTACATCTCAAATCCAATTCTTGTTGTGAAATTGCATAAATCTAAGCAATATTCAAACATTCTGTTCACAATTTAGGCATTTTTATGATCGGAATGATAGCATATATCGAGTCCACATTATTTTCTGCGGATCTTTTTGTGATAGCTGTTGTAGTCAAATTTTATCTGTTCGCATATAAAGTCAAGCATTTCAGATGTGGCGTCGATAAGCTCATCAACGGTCGCTCTGTCGATGTCAAGAAGAATATCGGCGGGATATCTGGTCTCTATGTAGTATCTGTTAAGGGAAGCGCTGATGCCGAGCCACTGTGTGAAGCTCCCGTCCATCATCGCCGCCTGCTTGCACAGCCAGGTCAGATTATGTCCGTCGAACAGCTTTCTGTTTTTAAAAAGGAGATATGCCTTCAGCGATTTTTCAATGCATTGCTGACAGTGAAACGCCGCCATGCTGTACAGTCTTTTATCCTCTGCCAGCACAAGGGCGGAGATATGGTCCTGATACGCATAAAACAGCCAGTCATAATAGCGCTTGCTGTCGGTGCTGTGTCCTCCCCTACTCATAAAGCAGCTCCCCCGAATTTTCTATCCTATATGCAAAGGTAGAATCATCGTCAACGCAGTCGTTCCAGTCAGACAGATTGTAAACGATATAGTCGCAGGGCACAGGAGTATCAATATTCAGCAGAAGCTCTGTCTCCACTCTGGCCGCGTCCGTCTCGTCAGGCACTATCAGACAAAGCTTGAAGCTTAAAAGAGCCCCCTTTGAGCTTCTTTTTTCGGAAACGAGGTATACTCTGAATGGAGTACAAAGCCCGACCGCCTCCCTTGTCACAGTCGAAACAATGCTGTCATCAGTTTTCATCATAGGCATCCCTCCTGATCATCCCGTCCTGAAAAGGACAAAGCTGCGCATATATTCCACAGTTTGAATTCATTATAACACAATATTCAAAATATGTCAATATATTTCGGAAATTTTTTGTAGTTTTTTTGTAACCAAATTACAAGGTTCTGTAACCATTAGATACATTTTCAAAAAAACTGCATAATATATCCTCAGCTAATTTATTATACCATATTCTTAAACAAAAGTCAATATTTTGTTAAAAATATGTCAAATTCATTTTAACTATCTCACAGCGAGGTTAAAGCTCTCCGAATACAGCAGCGGACCGCCGCACAGAATCTGATATCTGTACGGCGGTCCGCCATAAATTTATTGAAGTAAGGTGTAACCGGAAGTGCTATTATAATAGTATATCACTCGGAATCCTGGAGAGCGTCATATCCGACCTCGCCGGTTCTTACGCGGACAACATCCTCAACATTGTAAACGAAGATCTTGCCGTCTCCGATATGACCGGAATAAAGAGCCTTGCGGGCAGTATTGACAACTGTCTCAACGGGAACCTTGCATACAACTACCTCGACCTTTACCTTAGGAAGCAGCGAGGGCTCAACGGGAGTACCACGGTAATATTCAGCAGCGCCTCTCTGAGTACCGCAGCCCAATACCTGAGTTACTGTGATACCTGTTACGCCGATGTCTGCAAGAGCCTTCTTAAGGGGTTCAAACTTGTTCTGCTTGCATACGATGGAAACCATTGTATACTTGGGATCAGCTGTGCTGACAGCTGCGTCGGTAGTCTTAGAGGGCTTGTAGGAAGCAACGGGAACTGCTGTCTCAACAGGAACAGGCTCGCCTGCCTCTGCATATGCTTCGGTATCCACTGCCATAACGAATCCGGAATAAGAGCTCTCTATGCCGTGCTCTTCGATATCCAGACCAACGACCTCCTCGTGAGCTGTAACTCTGAGGCCAATGATAGCCTTGATAGCAAGGAATGTGATAGTGATAGTTACTGCTGTCCATGCAGCTACTGATACAACGCCCAGTGCCTGACGTCCGAGAAGCTCGAAGCCACCGCCATAGAAGAGACCGTTAAGAGCTGTGAATTCCTCAGCGGAAGCATCTGCGGGGATAGAATAGCCAGGTGCGGAAGAGGTTGCAAAGAGACCGATTGCAAGTGTGCCCCAGATGCCGTTCATCATATGTACTGCTACTGCACCAACAGGGTCATCAACATGGAGCTTGTAATCCAGGAGCCATACGCCAAAGGGAACCAGAAGTCCTGAAACAACGCCTACCATGATAGCACCGAACGCATCCATTACATCGCAGCCTGCGGTGATACCAACCAGACCTGCCAGTGAAGCGTTAAGGCACATTGAAACATCGGGCTTGCCGTACTTCACCCATGTGAAGATCATGCAGACAACTGTTGCAACTGCGGGAGCAATTGTTGTTGTAAGGAAGATAGAGCCGAGCTGAGGGCCGCTTGTTGCAGCTGCGCCGTTGAATCCATACCAGCCGAACCAGAGGATAAAGCAGCCAAGAGCACCGATTGTGAGTGAATGTCCGGGGATAGCCTTTACCTTGACTACCTTGCCGTTCTTATCCTTTTCGAATTTGCCGATACGGGGTCCAAGGAGCTTTGCGCCGATGAGAGCGGAGATACCGCCAACCATGTGAATAGCGCAGGAGCCAGCAAAATCGTGGAAGCCCATCTGAGCCAGCCAGCCGCCGCCCCAGATCCAGTGAGCCTCGATGGGATAGATGACACCGGAGATAACTGCGGAATATACGCAGTAGGAAAGGAACTTAGTTCTTTCAGCCATAGCACCGGAAACGATGGTAGCTGTTGTTGCGCAGAATACTAAATTGAATACAAAGCTTGAGAAATCGAAGTTCTCATAGGCTGTGAAGATGTCAAAGCCAGGCTTTCCGATGAAGCCCATAACATCTTCGCCAAGGAGCAGGCTGAAACCGATAAGGATGAACATTACTGTACCGATACAGAAGTCCATAAGGTTCTTCATTATGATGTTGCCGGCGTTCTTTGCACGAGTAAAGCCGGTCTCTACCATTGCGAAGCCCGCCTGCATAAAGAATACCAGGGCGGCTCCTATCAGGAACCATATTCCAAAGGCTTCGGACGTGACGTTTTCACTTATTAGTGACAAGATGTTTTCTTCAGTCATATTAATTACCTCCCTGTCCGCTGCTGCGGACGAAAAAAATCAGCAGGGGCGCTTAGAAAATCCCGCGACCGGATACGCCCCATTGCATATCCTTTTGCGTTATTTTCTCAGCGCCCTTGCTGTTCATGTTTATATTATAATCCCAAGGATAGCATTTGTCAAGGGGTTTTTGAAATTTTATGCAACTTTTTATTTTAGCTCTTGCATTTTTATATAGATTTATGCTTATTTTACAAATTTATCGGTCAGATTATGAAATAATCAAAAAATAATCATGCAAAATTCACAATCAGCATTCTCCTGCTGTTTCCGTCTTGCAGTATCATATAGCTCGGACCATTCTCAGAAACGCCGATGATATGAGTATTCCACATAAAAAGGCCATGCATCGTAAAGAAATAGTCATAAAATATACAAAATATATTGTATAATGAACTATAAAAAAAGTGGTAAAATAATATAATAGGATATGTGTAGCTTTTTTGGCTGTGTCCTTTTTATACTATTATTTTGAGTAGGAGATACTTCAATGTGCAGAAAGCAGCTTCCTAACGACGAAACCGAAAGCTCCCCCGAAAGAGAGAGCGCTTCTGTCCGTCATCTTGACAAGCAGTACAGCGGCAGCTACCGCAGATGGCGGCTTGAAAACAAGGGCGGCTACGGCTTTTTTTACCATGATATACGAAATGAATATACCTATCAGGACGGCAAGGGCTTTATCCGCGACGTTCCCGAATATTCCGAAAGATGTGCCATGCAAAACGTAAACAGACTGATAAGCTGCATCATGCTGTTTTATCTTCTGTTCAACACGCTGTCGGTCTATATAATCCCCTCGCTGCTGTCCTCTGCATTCGGGCTGAATATAGGGGTCGATCTGACCAAAAACGCTTATTACGGTGATGAAACCACCGTGATCATATACAGATATATCACATCTATTTTTAAAAGAGTAATTGTCATCGCGCTTATTGGACTTATCACGGGCATGCCGCTGAAGGTAATGGTCCCGATAAAAACCTCTAATAAGCCTCTTTTCGGAACAGCTATACCCTCTGCGCTGCTGGTGGCGGCAACAGGCTCGGTGATGATGATTCCCATGAAAAACCTGTTCTCATACATGCATGCGGGACTTAATCTGAACCTTACCATAACCACAAACACATCGAATATGACCGCGCTCATTATCCTGTCGGTCATCATTACGCCCATAATTTCCGAGATATTCGTTCACGGTGCATGCCTGCAGCTTCTGCGCCAGTTTGGCGACGGATATGCTCTTATGATAACGGGCATAATCACTGCGATAACCTGCGACGATATCCGTCTTTTCCTTTACTTCTTTATGATATCTGTTGTGATAGGCTATTTCACCCTGCGCACGGGCTCGGTGCTGACCGCAATTTTCATGCGCATGACTGTCAGCGGCTTCTTCTATATTCAGTCCTTCCTCGGCACCATGGCCGACGAGCGCATGTCAGCTATATACGTAACTGCGCTTGTTCTGGTATGTATCGTGATAGGAATGATTGTTGTGGTCCGCTTTATGATAGTAAACAATCACAAGATAAGCCTGCCCTTAAAGGCGACCTATCTTACCCCCTATGATAAGATGATGTCCTTTTTCACCACTCCGTCGGTCATTCTATGGCTGGCAGCCTCCTTTGCGGTGATGATATGCTCCATTCCTCTCGACCTATGACAGACAAGGATATTTTCTACATGGAAAAGGCACTGGACCTTGCAGAATGTGCAGCCGAAAATGATGAGGTCCCTGTGGGCGCTGTGATAGTCCGCAGCGACGGCTTTATTGCAGGTACAGGGCAAAATACCCGCGAGGCAGAAAAGTCCGCCTTGGGACACGCCGAGATAAATGCCATATCAGCTGCCTGTAAAGCGCTGGGAGGATACCGTCTTTCCGACTGTACTCTGTATGTCACCTTAGAGCCCTGTCCCATGTGCGCAGGTGCCTGCATTTCAGCAGGAGTAAAGCGGATAGTTTTTGGAGCATACGACAGCAAGAATGGCGCAGTTTCATCGGTGACAAGGCTCTGCGAATGTGGCTTCACAGCATCACCTGAGGTCTGCGGAGGGATATTGTCCGATAGATGTTCTGCCCTTCTGACGGATTTTTTCCGGAACAAACGAAAAAGCAAACAGTCCGTGACCTTCACGGAAATAGTCACCGATGACCAGTATATGCGCTGTGCTGCCATGCTTTCCTGCACTGCCGACGATATCCGCCACAGAGAGCATATCGGGTATCAGTTCCGATTTATCAGAAAAAACGGAAAGGCTGCGGGAGTGATAGCTTTCAGCGGAAATTCCGCAGAAATACACATTAATAAAGAATACAAGGCTTATCTTTCGGAAAGCGAAGTTCGGAGGGCCTTTTACGGGGAG
>CAMEYZ010000037.1 GCA_945947715.1 uncultured Clostridia bacterium
AGCAGGGTGCTGCGGAAAGCTATATCCGCTGCTCAGACGAGGTCGTCACGGCAGAGAACCGCTCCCTGCCTGTGGGGATACTTCCTGAGACCTCCATTAATCCTGTGAGCTTCTATCTGAAGGCGGGGGACGGTGCGGTTATGATATCAGACGGGGTCAGCGGTAACGGAGATTATATCCGCGAGATACTTATGAACGATACTATTACCTCGGAAATGTGCGCGGAAAAGATAATATCCTCTGTGTCCTCGGACGAGCGGAGAAGAGATGACAAGACTGCTGCTGCAGTGAAGCTGTACGCTTACTGAACGGGAAAATTGTCCGAAACCTTCCGTTAGTAATATTTTACAAAAGCAGGTATTTTCGGGAAGATTTTCTTTGTAAAATTTAACAATAAAGGAAAATATATCAAATTTTAATGGCTATTTTGTTGATTTTCAAAGAAAATGTTGAAAAAGATTGTCACAATGCACAAGGCGAGGTATAGATTTACGTAAGAATTGTAAAATCATCACAAAAACACTTGCAATTTGATACATAATCTGTTAAAATATATTTAGATATAAGCAATGGTATAAAATCTGCTTAAATATGTATTTCTGACTTGGGAAGGATGTTTTAGAAAAATGGCTAATCAAGAAAAACAAAACCATGACAACTACGATTTTCCTTTGTATGTTTTCCACAACGGCAGCAACTATGAAGCATTTAATTTTTTTGGAGCTCATAAGGGTGAACAGGACGGAAAACAGGGAGTTTTCTTCCGCGTTTGGGCACCTCATGCAAAGAGCGTTTCCCTCGTAGGCGATTTCAATAACTGGGACAGAAGGAAAAATCCTATGTACCGCCTGTCCGACAATACCGTTTGGGAGATTTTTATCCCCGATGTGGAGCAGTATTTTCTCTATAAATACAGCGTTGAGACCGCTCACCGCAGCATCGTAAACAAGGCTGACCCCTTCGGAACTCATATGGAGACCCGTCCTGATACCGGTACAAAGTACTTCGATATCGACGGTTACAAGTGGAACGACAGCGCATGGTTCGAAAAGAAAAAGAAGGTAAATCTCTATGAGAGCCCCATGAATATCTATGAGGCACATCTGGGCTCATGGAGGACCTACCCCGACGGTGAGCCCTATGACTATGTGAAATTTGCTGAGGAAATGTCCGTTTATCTCAACGAAATGGGCTATACTCACCTGGAGCTCATGCCGCTGGCAGAGTATCCCTATGACGGCTCCTGGGGCTATCAGAGCATAGGCTATTATGCGCCTACCTCCCGTTACGGCACTCCTGAACAATTCATGCAGATGATAGATATATTCCATAAAAACAACATCGGCGTCATACTTGACTGGGTACCTGCTCATTTCCCCAAGGACGGAGCTGGACTCTTTGAATTTGACGGCGACTGCTGCTATGAATATTCCGACCCTCTCAAGCGAGAGCATGCTTCCTGGGGTACGAGAGTGTTCGATTACGGCAGGGGAGAGGTACAGTCCTTCCTTATCTCAAATGCTGTGTACTGGATAGAGAAGTTCCATCTGGACGGTCTGCGCGTTGATGCGGTGGCTTCCATGCTTTACTTAGACTATGACCGCCGCGACGGAGAATGGCGCCCCAACAAGGACGGCGGCAACGAAAACTACGAGGCTATCGAATTTTTGAGAAAGCTCAATACGGCTGTTTTCGGAAGAAATCCCAACGTTATCATGGCTGCGGAGGAATCTACCGCATGGCCTATGGTTACAAAGCCTACTGATGTTGGCGGACTGGGCTTCAACTTCAAGTGGAACATGGGCTGGATGAACGACACCCTGTCCTACATGAGCATGGACCCCATTTTCCGCTCCGGAAATCACAATAAGCTGACCTTCTCATTCTTCTATGCCTTCAGCGAGAACTTTATCCTGCCTATCTCGCACGACGAGGTAGTCCACGGAAAGGCTTCCCTGTTCGGCAAGATGAGCAGCACCTCTATGGAGGGCAAGTTTGCTTCACTTCGTACGTTTATGGCGTACATGATCGCTCACCCCGGCAAGAAGCTGAACTTCATGGGCAATGAGCTTGGACAGGTCATTGAGTGGAACTTTGAAAAGGAGCTTGACTGGCTCCTCCTCCAGTACGATTCCCATAAGAAGATACAGGATTATTTCCGCAGACTCAACCATATCTATCTCGAATATTCTCCCCTTTGGAGAAACGACGATTCATGGGACGGCTTCAAGTGGATATGCGCTGATGACTACACTCAGAGTGTGATATCCTTTAGAAGAATAGATGCCAGCGACCCCGAAAAGAAGCGTGAGCTTATATGTGTATGCAACTTTGTTCCCGTTGTGAGGACAAAGTATCGCATCGGCGTTCCATATGCGGGCTCGTATAAGCAGATACTTAATTCTGACGACGTTCAGTTCGGCGGAGCAGGAACTGTAAATAACAAGACTATCAAGGCTGAGGAGTATTCAATGCATGGCTGCGATTATTCTATCGAGCTGGATATCCCGCCGCTCTCTGCGCTGTACTTTGAGTATGTTCCTCCTAAGACAAGGAAAAAGGCTGCAAAGACCGCAGATGCTGCCGCTGCTGAGCCCAAGAAAACCACAAGAAGCCGCAAAAAGGCCGCTGCTGAGCCTGCTGCAGAAGCTGCTCCCGCAAAGCAGACTGCTGTAAAGAAGCCTCGTACAAAAAAGGCGTCAAAGCCTGCCGAGCCAAAGGAAAAGGCTCCGGACAGTGATAAGGAAAACAAATAAAACCTGTATAGGCAACAGGTTTAATATAAAGCCGATAATCGGCGGATAGGAGTTAATTATGTATACAAAAAAAGAATGTGTCGCAATGCTGCTTGCAGGTGGACAGGGCAGCAGACTTTACGCTCTTACTCAGAATATGGCAAAGCCTGCCGTTCCTTACGGCGGAAAGTACCGCATCATTGATTTCCCTCTCTCAAACTGCGTAAACTCGGGTATTGATACTGTGGGCGTACTTACTCAGTATCAGCCTCTGGCTCTTCACGATTATATCGGAAACGGTCAGCCCTGGGATCTGGACAAGCAGTACGGCGGCGTTCATGCTCTTCCTCCTTATCAGACTGCTCTGGGCGCTGAATGGTACAAGGGCACCGCAAACGCCATCTATCAGAACATCAACTTCATCGACAGATATAATCCCGAATATGTTGTAATGCTTTCTGGTGACCATATCTACAAGATGGATTACAACGCAATGCTCCAGTTCCACAAGGAAAAGGGCGCAGTGGCTACTATTGCCGTACAGGACGTTCCCCTTGAGGAGGCTTCCCGCTTCGGTATCATGATCACCGACGAGAATGACAATATTGTCGATTTCGAGGAAAAGCCCAAGCATCCCCGCTCCACATATGCGTCAATGGGTATCTACATATTCACATGGAGCAAGCTCAGACAGTACCTTATCGACAACGAAAACAATCCCGACGAGGACAAGGATTTTGGTAAGGCTATCATCCCCAACATGATGAATGCCGGCGAAAAACTGGTAGCATACATGTTCGACGGATACTGGAAGGACGTAGGAACGCTTGATTCTCTCTGGGAAGCAAATATGGACCTGCTCAATCCCAACATTCCTATTGACCTTTACGACCCCGACTGGAAGATGTATTCGAGAAACCCCGTTCTTCCTCCTCAGTATATCGGCTCTGATGCCAAGGTCGAAAACTCCATGATCGCAGAGGGAAGCTCCGTTGACGGTACTGTTGATTTCTCCGTTATCTACGAGGGTGTTACCATTGAAAAGGGAGCTGTTGTTACAGATTCTATTATCATGCCCGGCTCGGTCATCAAATCAGGCGCTGTTGTTGAGTATGCTATCGTAGGCGAAAACTGCGTTATCAACAGCAGAGCAAGAGTAGGTAAGCGCCCTGAGGACGTTGAAAACAGAGATGACTGGGGCATCGCAGTGGTAGGTCACAATATCACGATCTCCGAAAATGCTGAGGTCGCACCCAAGAAGATCATTTCCGAAAATATGTAAGCCCGAAGAGCTGAACACTTGAAAAAAGGATGGTTACAGATAATGAGTATGAATAAAAAGGTTCTTGGCATGATTTTTGCCAATATGCATGAAAATACAGTCCCCGAGCTTACAAAGGAAAGAACAATGGGCTCGGTAATGTTCGGCGGACGCTACAGACTTATTGATTTTACCCTTTCCAACATGGTAAACAGCGGCATCGACGAGGTGGGCGTTATCACAAAGTCCAACTATCAGTCCCTGCTTGATCATCTGGGCTCCGGCCGTGAGTGGGACCTTGCCCGCAAGAAGGGCGGTCTGCACCTGCTCCCTCCGTTCAGCCACGTTACCAGCGGTATGTACAGAGGACGTCTTGAGGCTCTCTATGGAGTAAGTGATTTCATTATCCGCTCCGACGCTGAGTATATCATCATGTCCGACTGCGACGTTGTTACCAGCATGGACTTCAATCCCATAATCGAGCAGCACATCGAAACCGGCGCTGATATCACTGTGGTATACGCAAGCGATGTTATCGACCTTGAGGACGCACGCAGAAGCACTATCTTTGGCATCGGCAGCGATGGCAGAGTTAACGATGTTCTTATAAATCCCTCTATCAGCGGTGCAGCAAACGTTTCGCTGAACACCTTTATCCTCTCCAAGGAATTCCTTAAGAACCTCATTCTCGAGGGAGCTGCAAAGGGCCTTTACAGCTTCGAGGAGGATATCCTCAGAGCAAGAACTCACGAGTACAATATAATTGGCTACTGTCACAAGAACTATTACAAGAAGATTTCCTCCATGATGGGCTATTACAATGCAAACATGGACC
The DNA here is from genome assembly GCA_945947715.1 of uncultured Clostridia bacterium. Classification (GTDB taxonomy): domain Bacteria; phylum Bacillota; class Clostridia; order Oscillospirales; family Ruminococcaceae; genus RGIG4694. The sequence continues at coordinate 4,832 of CAMEYZ010000037.1, forward strand.
TTCTCGATTCCGAAAAGAGAGGAATGCTCTTCCCGAACAATGCTCCCGTTTACACTAAGGTTAGAGATAATCCGCCTGCAAAGTATGCTATCGGCGCAAATGTCAGAAATTCTCTCGTTGCTGACGGATGCATCATCGAAGGAACTGTTGAGAACTGCATCCTCTTCAGAGGCGCAAGAGTGGGCAAGGGCTCTGTTGTCAAGAATTCCATTATCATGCAGGACAGCATCATCGGCAGCAAGTGCGAGATCAACTGCGTTATCACCGATAAGAATGTCCGCATAAGCGACGGTAGAATGCTGACAGGCTCAAAGAATTATCCTCTGTATATCGGCAAGGGAGCTGAGATCTGAGCATCAACATGAAAGGACGCTGAAAAATAATGAGAATTTTATATGCAGCTTCCGAGGCACTTCCTTACGCAGCGTCAGGCGGACTGGCTGACGTTGCGGGGTCTCTTCCCGCCGCAGTTAAGAGAGCGGGACATGACTGTAGGATAGTTCTTCCTCTTTACAAAAACATCAAGCCCGAGCTGAGAGAGGGACTTGAGTTCCTCTGCAACTTTACCGTTGACGTGGGCTGGAGAAAGCAGTACTGCGGCGTGTTCAAGGGTGTCGTAAACGGCGTGGTATACTATCTTATAGATAATGAATACTATTTCGGCCGGGACGGTCTCTACGGCTTTTACGATGACTGCGAGAGATTCGTTTTCTTCTCCCGTGCTATCCTTGAAATGCTTAAGCACATCGACTTCAAGCCTCAGGTGATAAACTGCAATGACTGGCAGACAGCACTTGTGCCAGTGTACTATCAGGTATTCTATAAGTACCAGTACGGCTACGATGGCATCAAGACTGTGTTCACCATTCACAATATCCAGTATCAGGGCAAATATGGCATGGATGTGCTCAACGATGTTATGGGCATACCTATGTATCATACCCGTCTGCTGGAGTACGACGGCTCTATCAACATGATGAAGGGCGCTATCGAAACGGCGGACAAGATCACTACAGTTTCCCCAAGCTATGCATGGGAGATACTTGACCCGTGGTATTCATATTCGCTGGATAGGGTGCTTGTTAATAAGCAGTACAAGCTCTGCGGATTTTTAAACGGTATAGATACTGACCTGTACAATCCCGACACCGACCCTGTTATTGCCAAGAATTTCTCCGCAAAGGATATCAGCGGAAAGGCAGAGTGCAAGAAGGCACTGCTTTCCGAGCTGAATCTGCAGGAGGGAGATGAGCCCGTTATCGGCATTGTTACAAGATTTGTATCGCATAAGGGCATTGACCTTATCAAGTATGTATTTGAGGATATTCTCAATATGGGCGTGAAGTTTGCTGTTCTGGGCGCGGGCGAGAAGATATACGAGGATTTCTTCAAGGAAATGGCTTGGAGACACCCTGACAGAGTCAGCGTAACTCTCGGATTTGTTCCCGAGCTGGCAAGGAGGATATACGCTTCCGCGGATATGTTCCTGATGCCGTCTCAGAGCGAGCCCTGCGGACTTGCACAGATGATATCCATGAGATACGGCACTATTCCCATAGTTCGTGAAACAGGTGGTCTTCGAGATTCCGTCCGTGATGCAGGCGGAGAAAATGGCAACGGCTTTACCTTTAAGACATATAATGCACATGATATGTTTGATGCTGTGCGCCGTGCAAAGGACTGCTACAATGACCGCAGCAGGTGGAACAAGCTTGTTGTCGATGCGATGAACAACGATTTCAGCTGGGATTCGTCGGCGCAGCTTTATATCGGTCTTTACAGAGAGCTTGCTCCTGAGGATTGATGATTCAATAGGATTATTTTAGTCCGTATGCCGAATAAATGGTATACGGACTTTTTTATGCAATAAATCTTAACATGAAATGTTATGTTCAGTTGGTTGAAAGCGACGTTAATGCGTTATATAATGATTTTAGGAGGTTGAAAAATATGATTGGCGGCAGATTAAAGGAGCTTCGCAGAGAGAAGGGCTATTCTCTGGAGTATGCTGCGGAAAAAATAAACGTTTCAAGACAGACTATCTCAAAATGGGAGTCGGGGGAAACGATTCCCGATGTGCTAAAATGCAAGGAGCTCGCGGACCTGTACGATATTTCGCTGGATATGCTTCTCGTGGAGGAGGGCGAAAATCCTGAGGAAAAACGTACGGGAAAATATCTTTTCGGCGCAGTCAAGGTCGGCGAAAGGGGTCAGATAGTTATTCCGCAGAGAGCAAGGAAGGTCTTTGGGATAAAGCCCGGGGATATGCTTATTGTTTTAGGCGATATCAATCAGGGACTTGCAATAGTTTCTGCAGGAGATTTTAAGGATAATTTTCATCTATCTTCCAAACATACGGAGGGCGAAAACAGTGGATATGATTAAGATTGAATGGCTGACAAAGTCCTATAAGGACGTTACGGCAGTGGATAAGCTGTCGCTTAATGTCGAAAAGGGGGAGCTGTTTGCTTTGCTGGGAGTAAACGGCGCAGGAAAAACTACTACGATAAAGACACTGTGTTGTCTGTGTCCCGCTGATTCGGGAAAGGCTGAAATAGGCGGATTCGACGTATTCGGACAGTCTGCCGAGGTCAAGAAGATAATCGGCGTGTCCCCTCAGGAAACAGCTGTGGCGAAAAACCTTTCGGTCTATGAAAACCTGGTGCTGATGGGCGGAGTGCACGGCTTTTCCAAGGAGAAAAGCAGACAGACTGCCGAGGAGCTTATCGGTAAATTCAAGCTTGACAAGATACGCGATAAGCAGGCGAAAAAGCTTTCGGGCGGCTGGCAGCGCAGACTCAGCATTGCAATGGCACTGGTGTCCGACCCGCAGGTGCTTTTTCTGGACGAGCCTACCCTCGGACTGGACGTTATCGCCCGCTCCGAGCTGTGGGATGTAATCAAGGCACTTAAGGGAAGGATAACCATAATACTTACCACTCACTATCTTGAAGAGGCGGAAAGCCTTTCAGATAGAGTGGGCGTGATGAAAAGTGGAAAGCTGCTGTTCTGCGGCACCTCGGAGGAGCTTATCAGCTCTACAGGCGCAGACAGCTTCGAGGACGCATTCATCAAGACCGTAAAGGAGGAGACAGTATGAAAATGACAGCCTTTTCGTCCCGCGTTACAAAGGAGATACTGCGTGACCCGCTGACCCTCATTTTTGGCATAGGCTTTCCTGTGATACTTTTGCTGCTTCTTACGGCGATACAGTCCAATGCTCCGGTGGAGATATTCAAGCTTGAGACCCTTACTCCTGGAGTGGCAGTGTTCGGATTTTCCTTTCTGACGCTGTTTTCGGCGCAGCTTATCGCAGGAGACAGAGCATCTGCTATGCTTCAGAGATTATTTACCACGCCTCTTTCTGCGTTCGACTTCATTGCAGGCTATCTGCTGCCGCTGTTTCCCATGGCAGTGGCGCAGTGCATTATCTGTTTTGTTACGGCGATAATACTGGGACTGGAATTTACGACAGATGTGCTGATGACGATGCTGATACTTCTCCCGTCGGCGCTGTTTTTCATCGGACTGGGACTGCTGTGCGGAACGGTGCTGAACGAAAAGGCAGTGGGAGGACTTTGCGGCGCGCTGCTGACAAATCTGACTGCCTTTACCTCAGGAGCATGGTTTGACCTTGCAATGGTGGGCGGAGGCTTCAAAAAGGTATGCGACCTGCTGCCCTTTTCCCACAGCGTAAACATCGGAAGAGCAGCTCTTGCGGGAAATTATTCGGATATTTTCCCAGACATGTTCTGGGTGATAGGTTATATGCTTGCAGTGTTTATTGCGGCGATAATCCTCTTTACACGGAAGATGAAGTCCTGCTAAAATAACGAAAAAACGGAGTATATCCCGCTCAGAGGATATACTCCGTTTTGTTTTATCTGAGATTATAACACTTAGAACAGACCGCTGATATTGCCATTATTGTCGCAGTCAATCTTAAGAGCCGCAGGAGCCTTGGGAAGTCCGGGCATTATCATAACATCGCCTGTGAGAGCAACTACAAAGCCTGCGCCTGCGGAGAGCTTCACATCGCGAACTGTGATGCGGAAGTTTTCAGGCTTGCCAAGCTTTGTGGGGTCATCGGAAAGGCTGTACTGTGTCTTTGCCACACAGACAGGAGTCTGACCGTAGCCCAGCTTTTCGATCTCAGCGATAGCCTTGTTTGCCTGAGAGGAATAATCCACTCCGTCAGCGCGGTAGATTTCCTTTGCGATGATGTCCAGCTTTTCCTTGATGGAAAGCTTCTCGTCATAGAGCTGGTGGAAGGAAGCCGAGCCGTCCTGTGTGTCGATAACGCGGCATACTTTTTCAGCGAGATCGGTACCGCCTTCTCCGCCCTTTGCGAATATCTCGGTCAGGGAGACTTCAACGTTCATTTCCTTGCAGAAATCCTCGATTATCTGAATTTCCGCGTCGGTATCGGTCATGAAGCGGTTGATAGCCACAACTGCGGGCAGACCGAATTTTCTGATGTTTTCGATGTGAGTTTTCAGGTTTACGATGCCCTTTTTCAGAGCCTCTGTGTTTTCCTGTGCCAGGTCTGTTTTGGGAACTCCGCCGTTATATTTCAGAGCTCTGATAGTTGCAACGATGACTGCACAGGAGGGCTTAAGTCCTGCAAAGCGGCACTTGATGTCACAGAATTTCTCTGCACCCAGGTCTGCGCCGAAGCCTGCCTCGGTGATGCAGTAGTCGCCCAGCTTAAGGGCAAGCTTTGTTGCACGGACAGAGTTGCAGCCGTGAGCGATATTTGCGAAGGGGCCGCCGTGCATGAATGCGGGAGTGTTTTCCAGAGTCTGGATAAGATTGGGCTTCAAAGCGTCCTTAAGGAGAGCAGTCATGGAGCCATCAGCGCCGAGGTCACGGGCGAAAACGGGCTCGCCGCTGTAATTATATGCAACGAGGATATTTCCGAGACGTCTCTTGAGGTCTTCAAGGTCAGAAGCAAGGCAGAGTATTGCCATAACCTCGCTGGCAACGGTTATTCTGAAGCTGTCCTGACGGGGAATACCGTTGACCTTTCCGCCCAGTCCCACAACGATATTTCTGAGAGCGCGGTCGTTCATGTCAAGGCAGCGGTCTATCATAATGCGGCGCTGGTCGATGCCAAGAGCATTTCCCTGCTGCATATGGTTGTCCAGAAGAGCGCAGAGCAGATTGTTTGCAGCAGTGATAGCGTGCATATCGCCTGTAAAGTGGAGATTAATGTCCTCCATGGGAACTACCTGCGCATATCCGCCGCCTGCAGCTCCGCCCTTGATGCCGAATACGGGACCAAGTGAGGGCTCTCTCAGTGCGAGAACAGCCTTCTTGCCTATCTTAGCCATAGCCTCTGCAAGACCGATAGAAACGGTAGTCTTGCCCTCGCCTGCGGGAGTTGGGTTGATAGCTGTCACAAGGATAAGCTTTCCGTCGGGGGCGTTCTTTGTTTTCTGAATGAGGTCCTCCGAGACCTTTGCCTTGTAGTGGCCATAGGGCTCGATATCATCCTCGGATATGCCGAGACCTGCTGCGATCTCGTTGATTTTCAGCATTTTTGCCTGCTGTGCGATTTCAATATCTGTTAGCATAGTAGTTCCTCCATTACATATTCCGTTTTTGTCGGATATCGTGATAATATATATACATTATAACACATAACAAAAAAAAACTCCAGTATTTCTATAAAATAATATTGAAAATTTTTGCTTAATAGTGTATAATATTTTTGTACCAGTTTGCTATATATATCAGGAGGAAATTTTGAACAAGGCAGTTGAGGTTATTTACCAGTATTTTAAAAAGCTTGACAAGCCGCTTTTTATGGTTGTGACGGTTCTGGGAGCATTTGGGGTCATATCGCTATATTCGATAGTTGCCAATGACGCTTCCACTATTCCGGTCACATCAAGGCTGTACATTACTCAGGCGGCAGCTCTCGTTCTCGGAGCAGTTAGCGCGCTGGTCATTTCGGCGATGGATTACCACAAAATAGTGAAGCTGTGGTTTCTGTATGTTCCGCTGTGCGTGATACTTATCCTGCTGACCTTTACCGATATGGGAGTTCTGGTGGAATCCACGGGAGACAGAGCATGGCTCAAAATCGGCAATTTCGGAACGATACAGCCCTCGGAGCTGCTTAAAATAGCATTTATCTGCACCTTTTCGATGCACCTTGCAAAGGTTGGGGACAGGATAAATAATTTCGGAAATGTCTGTCTGCTGCTGCTGCATGGAGCTGCACCGATACTGCTGATACTTATTCAGGGAGACGACGGAACGGCATTTGTATTCATATGCATCTTTCTGTTCATGCTGTTTGCAGCGGGGATATCCTGGAAATATATCCTGCCCGTGCTGGTATGTTCTCCGGTGCTTATCTATGTGGTTTGGACCAAGTTTATGAAGCAGCATCAGAAAATGCGTTTCCTTGTGCTTTTCGACGAGGAGCTGGACCCGCTGGGCTACGGCTATCAGCAGCATTACGGGAAGATCGCCTTAGGCTCGGGAAAGATATTCGGAAAGGGACTTATCTCCGACGATTTCATTGCCATACCCGAGGCCCAGAACGACTTTATCTTCGCATATATAGGACAGGCCTTCGGATTTATCGGCTGTGCTGCGGTCATTGCGGCGCTGATGTTCGTTATCCTGAAAATCTTCGCCGATTCGCGTATTGCAAAGGACCCGCTGGGAAAAAACATATGCGTGGGAATGTTTTCGCTGATACTTGTCCACTGCATACTGAATATCGGAATGGTGCTGGGAGTAATGCCTGTTATCGGTGTTCCGCTGCCGTTTTTAAGTCAGGGAGGTTCGTCGCTCTTTGCCCTTAACGTGGGGATAGGCCTTGTGATGAGCACCTACTCTCACTCTGAAAAGACCTACCGCGTTTTCTATGACGCCGAGTAAAAATGTAAACTACCCGCCGAAAACGGTGGTGAAATAAAAAGGAGAGCTGTTATGATAAAGATTGATTTTGACGAAAAGCTTGAAATGCTTTACGGAAATGATGCCGTTCCCGCGCAGAAGGCACGCTATGAGAAGGCTTCTGCGGAATTTAAGAAGCTGTTCGGAGCACAGGAGGGTGTGAAGATATTCTCCGCTCCGGGACGCACCGAGGTGGGAGGAAATCATACCGACCACAACCGGGGCTGTGTACTTGCGGCTTCGGTAGATCTGGATGCGATCGCGTTCGTTGTCCCCACAGAGGATAACGTCATTGAAATAAAGTCCGAGGGCTTTGAGATATCGCCCGTTGATATTTCCGATACGGCTGCAAGGGAAAGCGAGTTCGGCACATCTGAGGGACTTATCCGCGGAGTTGCCGCAGGCTTTGTGAACGAGGGCTATAAGGTATGCGGCTTCAAGGCGTACACCACCTCCAGCGTGCTTTCGGGCAGTGGACTTTCATCGTCGGCAGCCTTTGAGGTGCTGGTGGGAACTATCCTTTCGCATCTCTGCAACGACGGAAGCATATCCTCCATAAAGATTGCACAGATCGCCCAGTATGCGGAAAACGTGTACTTTGGCAAGCCCTGCGGACTTATGGACCAGATGGCTTCATCGGTGGGCGGATTTATCACCATTGATTTCGCAGATACGAAGGACCCAAAGGTGGATAAGGTCAGCGTTGATTTTTCCAAGTACGGGTATTCGCTCTTTATAGTCGATACAAAGGGCAGCCATGCGGACCTTACTCCTGATTATGCGGCAATTCCTGCGGAGATGAAGTCCGTGGCAAAATATTTCGGAAAGAGCGAGCTTCGGGACATCACCAAGGAGCAGCTCTGGGAGAATATCGCAGAGGTCAGAAAGGCATGCGGCGACAGAGCAGTTTCAAGAGCGCTTCATTTCTTTGATGAAAGCGACAGGGCAGTGAAGGAATTTGAAGCTCTGAAAAATGACGATATCGCAGAGTTTTTCCGTCTTGTGAATGCCAGCGGGGATAGCTCGTATAAGTTTTTGCAGAATGTGTTCCCGTTAAAAAATCCCGAGCAGCAGGCGGTGGTCCTGGGACTTTATACCGCAGAGAGCGTGCTTGAAGGCGAGGGTGCGAGCCGAGTTCATGGCGGCGGCTTTGCGGGCACGATACAGGCGTTTGTGCCGAATGAGAAGTCCGCGGAATTTACCGAAAAAATGGAGCAGCTTTTCGGCAAGGGAAGTGTATATAAGCTGTACATACGTCCCGTAGGCGGTTACAGGGTCAGTTGAGAAGTAAGTAATAGAATAGCATCAAAAAAGGCTGGCGAATAAACGTCAGCCTTGATTATTTTTTTCCAGCTCCAGCAGGAACCGCTTGACCGATATCCCATAGGCAAAGCCTCCAATACCACCGTCCTTTGAGATGATGCGATGGCAGGGGATAATTATCATTATCGGATTTTTATTCACAGCCTGTCCCACAGCGCGTGAAGCGTTGATGTTTCCTATCCCTGCGGCGATGTCCTGATAGCAGGCTGTCATGCCATAGGGGACTTTTTTCAGCTCGTTCCACACTCCCAGCTGAAATGCAGTTCCTTTCGGAGCGAGGGGCAGCTCAAACGCTTTTAGTCTGCCTGAAAAATACTCGTCAAGCTGTCTGCAGGCTTCGGTGAGGACCTCGG
>CAMEYZ010000038.1 GCA_945947715.1 uncultured Clostridia bacterium
ATTATTTCATAAAAAATTAATAATATATTTTAGAAAAATTCATGTTATTGTTCGCAAAATATGGTATAATAATCTTTGCCGTATTAGGTATTCCATGTCTCAGCTTTCGGGTATCGCCCCTACGGGGAATTGTTGCCTGCCGAATGCTTGGACAGAGGAAAAAATATTTTTAAAGAGGTGCATTCAAAATGATGCGTAAAGAGGAAAAAACAGCTATTATCGAAGCTAACAGAACCAGCGAGAACGACACAGGTTCTCCCGAAGTACAGATCGCTATCCTTACAAAGAGGATCAACGACCTTACCGAACATCTTAAGGTTCACAAGAACGACCACCACTCCAGAAGAGGTCTTTTAAAGATGGTTGGTCACAGACGCCAGCTTCTGAACTATCTCCAGAAGAAGGATATCAACAGATATCGTGCGATCATCGAAAAGCTCGGTATTCGTAAGTAATTTCCGTTCATTAAGGCAGTGTGGGGGAAGTTTCCTCCTACTGCCTTTTAGTGGTTATAATGTAATGCGCCCTCGCAAATGCACATCGGATATTTATTCGATTCTATCCCCAAAATATCCGAAAATCGGGCGGCACTGCATGAGAATGTCGAAAAATGGTTAGCAGCTGTTAGCATTAAATCGACGGCACAGCTTTTATGCGCCGCGGATTTATTGCTAAAACTGCTATCCGAAATCATATACAGGAGGCAGACTATGGAAAAAACTTTTGAAAATCACAGAATCTTTAAGACCACCTACGCCGGCAGAGAGCTTACCGTTGAAACAGGCAAGACCTGCGAGCTGTCAAACGGTTCCTGCTGGGTACGCTGCGGAGATACCGTCGTTATGGCAAACGTTACAGCCAGCGACAAGCCCAGAGAGGGTGTTGACTTCTTCCCCCTTTCCGTTGATTACGAGGAAAAGCTCTACGCTGTGGGCAGGATACCCGGTTCCTTCACCAAGAGAGAGGGCAAGCCTTCCGAAAAGGCTATCCTTACCTCCCGTATGGTGGACCGTCCTATCCGTCCCCTTTTCCCCAAGGATATGCGCAACGACGTTTCTGTTGTTATGACTGTCCTTTCCGTTGATCCCGATAATTCTCCTGAGATACTCGGCATGATCGCAACCTCTGTTGCTATCTCTATCTCCAATATTCCCTGGAATGGTCCTATCGGCGGAATCAGTGTAGGTCTTGTTGACGGCGAGATCGTCCTCAACCCCACTTTTGAGCAGAGAGCTAAGACTGACCTTAACCTTACCGTTGCAGGTACTGCTGAGAAGGTCGTTATGATTGAGGCGGGCGCTAACGAGGTTGACGATGATACCATGCTGAACGCTATCATCGCAGGACACACCGAGATAAAGAAGATAGTTGCTTTCATCAGCGATATCCAGAAGCAGATCGGTAAGAAGAAGTTTGAGTTCGAGTCCATGGAAGTTGACCATGACATGTTCGACGCTATCGAGGAATTTGCTTGTGAGAGAGTAAAGTTCGCTCTCGATACAAACGATAAGAATATCCGTGAGGAGAGACTTTCTCCTATCAAGGACGATATCCACGCAAAGTTCGACGAGCAGTATCCTGAGCAGATCGCTATGATCGACGAGTGCATCTATAAGCTTCAGAAGAAGATCGTTCGCAACTGGCTCTACGAGGGCAAGCGTGTTGACGGAAGAGGCATCGACGAGATACGTCCTCTTGCTGCTGAGGCAGGTGTTCTCCCCAGAGTTCACGGTTCAGGACTTTTCACAAGAGGTCAGACTCAGGTCCTCACTATTGCGACTCTCGGTCCTGTAAGCGATTGCCAGAAGATCGACGGTCTCGACGAAGAGGATTCCAAGAGATATATGCATCACTACAACTTCCCTTCCTACTCTGTGGGCGAGACTAAGCCCTCCAGAGGTCCCGGAAGACGTGAGATCGGCCACGGCGCTCTCGCTGAGCGTGCTCTGGAGCCTGTTATCCCCTCAGTTGAGGATTTCCCCTATGCTATCAGACTGGTTTCCGAGGTCCTTTCCTCCAACGGCTCCACATCTCAGGGCTCTATCTGCGGCTCTACACTTGCTCTTATGGACGCAGGCGTTCCCATTAAGGCTCCCGTTGCAGGTATCTCCTGCGGTCTTATCACCAGAGACGACGGCAGCTTCATGACCATGGTGGATATCCAGGGTCTGGAGGATTTCTTCGGCGACATGGACTTCAAGGTGGGTGGTACTCACAAGGGTATCACTGCTATCCAGGTGGATATCAAGGTTGACGGTCTTACCTATGATATCATCAAGGAGGCCTTTGCTAAGACTCATAAGGCAAGAGATTATATCCTCGATGAGATCATGCTTAAGGCTATTCCCGAGCCTCGTCCTCAGGTTGGTGAGTATGCTCCTAAGATGCTCCGCACCGTTGTTCCCGTTGACAAGATCAGAGAGGTCATCGGTCAGGGCGGCAAGGTTATCCAGAAGATATCCGCAGACTGCGATGTCAAGATTGATATCAATGACGACGGAAACGTATTTGTTTCGGGCGTAAATCTTGCAAATGCAGAGAAGGCTATTCAGATAATCAACACTATCGCAAACGATCCCGAGATCGGTGCTATTTACAAGGGCAAGGTAGTTCGTCTTATGAACTTCGGCGCATTTGTTGAGATAGCTCCCGGTAAGGACGGTCTTGTTCACATCTCTAAGCTGGACAAGCAGAGAGTTGAAAAGGTCGAGGACGTTGTTTCCGTAGGCGATGAGATAGTTGTAAAGGTAATGGAGATCGACAGCCAGGGAAGAATCAACCTTTCCAGAAAGGACGCTCTTGCAGACCTGGAGGCAAAAAAGAAGAACTCCTGAGTCCCCCTGAATACTGATAATAAATGAACCAAACACCTCCCGTTTCATATAATGAAATGCGGAGGTGTTTTTATGGAAACGGGGTTTTATATCTTTATTGCAGTGATGCTTATCGCGGCAGTAGCGGAGCTGCTCCTGTCATTTTACTATCGTCCTGAAAGGGTGATATTTTTTCCTGTTACAAGGGAGCTTAAGATAGACAGCTTTGCTGCTGAGGAGATTTTCAGCGCTTCCGGTAATACGATAATATGCTTTCTGAATATGGGCGCTGACCCTGCTCAGTGGAGGATTCTTGAGGAAATGGCGGATAATACCAAAAATGTTTTTTGTTTGGACGAAGCGGACATATTGACATATCTATAAAAATATGATATAATTATATCATGTTATTACATGAAATATCGCTTCGATATCTTCTAAAAGAGTCGGAGCTCATATTACAGCTTCGGAGGGTTATAAATGTCGGAAAGCAATAAAAAAGCTAAAACAAGGATAAAGCATCCTGCGCTGCTGGTGCTGTCGCTGCTATTGATGTTCGTCTTTGCGGTTGTTGCATTTATAGGCGCTAAGGTCACTCGCGGACTGACCGGGGAATATTCAAATCTTAATGAGCTTACTCCTGAGACCTCCTATGAGGGTCAGATCGTTTTCGGTCAGGTATATGCTTCACTGGGTACATATGGTCAGAAATATAAGACTGACGAAAACGGCGATATTATCAGCGAAAATGACCTCGATTATTTCTTCCTTGTTCAGGCTAATGATGATTACAGCATCACCATTCAGACTGACAATGAGGATACTGTTGCAAAGCTTAATGCTCTTACTGTAGCCAGCGACAGATTCGCTGAGGGAGTAACTGACAGCATTGAGTACGAGACCATCGAATACAGCGGTATGCTCATAGCTCTTGATGAGGATGAACTAAGTCATCTGTATACCTGGGTGCTGCAGCAGGGAAGATACGGTGCGACCACTGTTGATGAGGCTAAGCAGTTTATTATTCCGTATAAAATATGCGATTATAATCGAAATGGCGGGCTTCCTATGCTTATAGTGGGATGCGTAGGATTTGTGGGCTTTGCCGTTATTATGCTTAAGCTTTTGAAACAGCGCGTTGATGTTGAGGACGATGAGATTTAAAATATGAATTGATTTCGGTGGCAGAGCTTTGCCGCCGTTTTTTGTGTTTTGGAAGAATAAATATTTTGCTGAAATATGTCGGAAATGTAAAATTTCAAAATAAGCTTAAGGGACAGCTTTTTTGTTGTCCTTTTGTTGTCCTTTCGATGATATAATGTAGATAATGGAGTAATTTAGACTTTTGCTGCGTAAAAAAGTCTGTACTTCCAAAAAAATAGGAGATGATGAATTGAAAATAAAATGTGATCTGATAATGCGTATGGTACTGGTGGTTCTGGCGGTCGCATTGCTTTTGATCGTTTGCTTTGGAAGCAATCAGGCAGCTCCTGCATTAGCAGAAGGCGATACGGTAGAGATATATCTGACTAATCCCCACAAATTCGGCAATAGGGACGCATACAATGAGTTTCTGTCTTCAATATATTTCGGCTCCTATGAACAAATTGGAGGAAATATGATTAAATCAGGACTTCCGAAAAGAATGCTCGGACTTACGTTGATAATTCTGGCGATCATGCTGCTGGCAGTGTCAATGGCCTTCGGACTGCTTCGCATATACGAAGATAAGCTCACCGTTGAGACCATCGTAACATAGGTCTCGGCGGTGATTTGATTGTATATGTTCATTCAGAGCCGACCGCAGCAGGTCTGTATGCTTACGGTTTTCGTCCGGATTTTTGGAAGCGGCAAGCCTGAACAGATATTGCGGGTCAATCTGGATAAGCATGATGTGTTCTTTGTTTTTATTCTTCATGCTCTGCTTGCTCAGTCCGAATTTCTTTATCAGAACGTTGTTTTTATCATCAGAATAATCAACATATCCTATATATCTAAACCATTCTCCGTCTTTGAGGCGGAGCTCATTTCCGTAGAGTCCATGAACAGGCATAACAAAGGCATTAACGCCCTTTTCGGGAGCTAATCCGTAATCACACAGCATGTCAAAATAGTACATCTGCTTGGAAATGTCCTTATACATCGGAACAGAGCTTATAGTATTGCTCTTTTTATCTATTTTGCCGAGATAATACTTGGCGTCAAGAAGCATAAATTCCTTGGTATCGTTATTGATATTGACAATGTCGGGAATGCCTTGGCTGTGGTTCAATGTATAATCGTTATTGTCGATGTGATAAACAGGGTTTTCGAAAACGAAATCTCCTTCTATCCTTTCCGACACGTTGTCAAATACGATACGCAGACATCTTTCCCATACAAGCTCAAAGCAGACTGTGCCGATTGGCTGTTTATAGAAGATGCTGTAAAGGCTGCACCAGGCAAGCATGGCGCGGAGAGTATGTATCTGACGATCCTCGTATAAACGGCTGAGCATTTTTTGAATGAATGTAGAATATTCACTTAATTTTCCGAGAAGTGAATGGTCATGCTCGGGAGCGGGAATAGTTCTGTTTCCGGAAGCCTTCAGCACATTAAGTGCTTCCGCAACAGCACAGCTGTGAAGCTTGCTAATAAGCAGTTCATTATCCGTTTCATAATAGGTGTGATACTGACGGGGATAGACGAAATTTTCTCCGTCTGTTACCGGAATAAGCTTTGAGACAGTTTTTCCCCAGTTTGTAAAGCCGCGCTGCTTCAGGGATATCTGTCTTGATTTGATATTGATTATGCCATTTTGCAGATAGTCGTTTACGATCCATTGTGCAAGCTCGGTTTGGAGCATGCGTGATGTGGACGTATTTTTTTCTGACGGGTCAAATTTGGCGTTGTCGGGGGTTATGGGCGTAAGCCCTGCCAGCTCTATCGCTTTGATTATCGGCTGCATTTCCGAAATATCCACAGCCGAACGTTCAGCCATATATTTAGGAAAACAGTAGATATCAAAAATACAGTTATCATATTCAATCGAAAAGCTGCCTACAAAGCGCAGAGCTTTTGGCTCTCCGCTTTTAAAGGAAAAGAAGGAAGGGTCAAACCTTTTGATAAGGTCGTCAGTGGAATATCCGTCCGGCAATTGTTCCGAGATCGCAGAACATAGGCTTTTTATGTCAGAGCCTTCATATATGATTATGGTTTTGCTGATCATCCGTTAGCTCCTTCAGCCGGTGATTTTTCGACATTATTTTCACTGCTTGCTCCTTCTAACAGCTGCTTGTCAAAATATTTCACGATCTCGTCAATAGGAGTATTGTTGATCAGAGCGTATCTTATATTGGTCATTGAGGTATAGTCGTTTTCCGGTAAGCTGCCTTTTTTGAAAAAGGCATCGGGATTATTCCTGAAAACGTCATTGCGCAGATATGCAAAAAGCTTGTCGCAAAGGGGATTTATCATATTCAGCTTTTCTTCAAAGGGCGTATTTTCAGCGGACAGCAGTTTTATATCCGCAAAATCGTTGTCGTTAAAATAACCTGTGCCGATAAGCTTGTCCTCTTCCATGCAGCCAGCTGCTTTAATTGCCATGTTAAGCGAATTTCGGAATATATCCCAGTTCACTTCCTTTTCCATGCCGGGTAGCTTTAAAGGAACAGGAGAGGTTCTGTTTTCATCCACCGATTTGTAAAGATAACACCATCTGCGCTTGAATGCCGAATCAAGAGGGAACACCCCTTGATCTGCGCTGTTCATTGTTGCCCAGATATACAGGTTTGAGGGGATTTTCAGATTGGAAGCTATGAGCAGTGCACCTGTTCTTATCCTGTTTATATCAGTATCATCATAGTTGGTCATTTCATTTTCACACAAGGAGCATATACGATCAGCAAACCATTCCTTGAATTCCTCGGAAACATTGAGCGAATATGTGCTCAGACCGTCGTTATCCCTGTCGAGAAGCTGGAACATATCTCCGAACACAGATGCCGCAGGAGCACGATTTATCTCCTCGATTATCAATAAGTACCGCTCTGCGTTCTGAATTTTGTAAAGCACATCTATGGAAATAGCATCACCAGCAGCTGTATCCTTGCTGCTGCAGAAATCCGACAGGTATTTTATAAACAGAGCCTTGTAGGCATCAGCAAGCATAAGCGCAAAAACGCCGGGCTTAAATTCATATGAGATGCCCTCGCTTTCAGCAGAACCGTCTTTACCGTCAAAGGACAGTCTGGTGGACCTGATTTTTTGTACCGGCATATATGCGCCCACAAATTTTTCGTAGGAATAATCCTCGTAAAAGGTCACTCTGCGGACATTGTCATGTGAAAATGCTTCGTTGCTCTTTTCATTTACCATTCGGCTTTTTCCCGTTCCGGGAGCTCCATGGATAAGCATATTGTGATGCCAGCTGGGTGCTGCATTTGGAAGCTTTTTTTCAGCGTCTGTGCGAAATACAGGGGTTTTATAAACAACTCTTTCGTAGGTTCTGGAGTCAAAAATCTTAATGTAGTTTTTCAGATTGGTAATATCATAGCAATATCCACCTGAGATAAAAAAGTACCTACCGTTCTGCAGAAGTATCGTTTCTATAGGGATATTTCCTGCATTTTCGGGGACCTTTGATTTTGGTATTTTTATAAAAACCGCATAGAATTGGCTGCACGGTCTCCCTTTTGGATTTTCGGGTCCTTCCTTGGTCTCATCAAACTTGTAATAATCATCAAGACTTTTTTCACCCACATCAGGATTGTATGCTTCCAGTATATTCTCTACACATTTTCTGAATGTGGGATATGAAAAAGTAAAGGTCATATTTTGGGGGTCAAAATCTGGAATTGTTTTTCTTTCTATTGCTGTTATCATATCGAAATCCAGCTTAAAACCATTATTTTGCTGGCTTTCATATTTTGCAAAAATGTAGTCTATGTCGTTGTAGATAAGATTTTCATTTTCGTTATTGGTCGGTGCCGATCCTGCAAATATATAATAGCGCTTATCTTCTGTATGATTTTTTGCTGTGCGATTAGAAATAAAGATTGCGCGTGAACTCGTTGTATGATATACTAATGATTTACATTCTATGTCAACTATGTTTGCGTCTTTAAATAAGCATGTAGTTAATGCGGTTGTGATTTTTTTGATCAGAGTAGTTTTCATATATAAGCTTTCCTCTCTTATTTTTGAAGATATGATACAATCACTAAAGAATATTATACCATAACTGCAGATAATTGTCAATAAATATCGAAAATGGGCGATGATAGATATTTTTTTGCTGCAAAACACAGTGATATCTGTAAAACCGTCTGACATTTTAGACTATGCCTTTACAAACACCGATGTTACGTACATGTGAGCATCTTTTATTTCTGCAAAGATTTCCCCGTTCATTTTGTTCATAAGCTGACGACAGATGTATAGTCCCAGACCGCTGCCCTTTTCATTTCCTGCATTTGTGCCTCTCCAGAAGCTTTCAAAAATATGGGGTAGCTCCGTTTCCGAAAGAGTACAGCCGCTGTTTCTGACAGTCACGAGAATACATCCGTCCTCCTCGGAAAAGCTGAGTGAAATGCTTTTTCCGTCGCCGTATTTCACGGCATTTTCCATGACATTCTGCAGTACCTCCACGCTTCGGTCCGGGTCGCCCTTTAACAGACAATCGGAATAGCTCCCAATTGAAAAATCAACTTTTATCAGTGAAAGCTTTTCTGTGTAATACAGCCTTAGCTTATTTATCAGCTCAGACAGATAAAACTCTTCCAGGTTCACTTCAAGACTGAGAAAATCCTCCCTTGAAGCGGTTGTCATCTGCGAGACAAAGCTTTCTATCTCGTCGGCTTTGGCGTTGATATTTTCTGCGAGCTCTGTCTGCTTTTCAGTGCTGCTGTAAAGTCCCTTTGAGAGTGCCTTCGAGTACAGCTTTATCGCCGATAGCGGAGTTTTTATATCGTGGGAAAGAGATAAAAGCAGCATTTTCTTATCCTTCTGCAGCTCAAGCTCACGCTGCTTCTGATGCTCCATATTTTCGCGGAGTAGGTCAACTCCCCAGATGAATTTTCCGAAAAATCGGTTTTTTGTATCCTTGACCGGAGCGGTCAGATTTCCCTTGGATAATTCGTAGGGCACCTCTGTAAGCGTCTCAAAGGGTGACAGTATCTCTACCCGAATAAAGATAAGCACTCCGATAATAATTGCCGACATTATCCCGAGAATGATATTTACCGTGAATATCACGCTGCGTTTATCCGACTTCATATCTGCTCTGTAGTCGAAACGGTAAAGCTCGCTGTTTATTTCGCGGATAATGTAATCGCTGTCCGTATTGTAAAAATCATCGCCGTATTTTTCAATGCCTGTCACATATTGGCAGGCTGATATATCTACGCTTTCAAAGCCACTTTGCTCAATATCAAGAGCAAGACGACTTATCTCAACTCTGTATGGTCTGCCGCTGTCAGTATCATTTGTGAGCAGCATCATATTTGCGGAAATAAATACAAGCATTATCACTGCAACTACCGCCGCGGAAATTCTGTTAAACGCCTTCATATTTGTACCCCGTACCCCATACTGTCAGAAGCTTCATCGGCTTTTTGGGGTCGTCCTCTATCTTCTGTCGAAGCCATTTTATATGTACAGTCAGAGTTTGTGGCTCGGAAAAGCTGTCGCTGCCCCATATTCTGCTGAAAATATATTCCTTGCTCAGCGCCTTGCCCTTGTTTTCCATAAGCAGCAGAAGCAGGTCAAATTCCTTTGCTGTCATTTCAATGGGCGAGCCATTTTTATACACTATGCGGTTTATTCTATTTATGCGGATATTTCCGTCGGTTAGCTCGTCGAGGGAGTATCTCCGCTTGAAGATTCCGCCAATCTTTGCAAGCATGATGTCGATATCATAGGGCTTTTCAATATAATCGTCGGCTCCGAGGATAAGGCCGTTTAGCTTGTCCTCCTTTTCTGTTTTTGCACTGACGATAAGGATAGGTGTGCTGCTTTCCTCACGTATTTTCCGACACACTGCAAAGCCGTCCATGCCAGGCAGCATTATATCCAGCACAATAAGCCTTGCGCCGTATTTTTCGTACAGCGACAAGGCTTTTTCACCGCTTTCCGCCGTGGATACCGTGTAATTTTCCGCACGGAGAAAATCACACAGTATATCCGACAGCTCCTTGTTATCCTCAACTATTAAAATATCAATCATTCTATCACCGTTATTCTGTTACCAGCCCATTTCCATGAGCCAGTTGCTGAGTGTCCGTTCACGCTCTCTGAGCTGTGAAGATGATGTGTACTTATCTAAATTATACTCTCCTTTTATGTTTCCGTCAACTATGTAAAGCACTCTTTTGCATTTTGCTGCAACCTTTACATCGTGAGTTACAAGCATTATGGTCGTACCGTCGGCGTTCAGCTTTGCAAGCTCCTCCATGACCTCGTCGGAGGAGGTGCGGTTCAGAGCGCCTGTGGGCTCATCGGCGAATATCATTTTCGGGCGATTTATCATGCTGCGGCAGATGCAGGCGCGCTGAAGCTGTCCTCCTGATACCTCATTGATGTCGTTGTCAGCAATGTCGATGATGCTTAGCTTTCGCATGAGGTCCTGTCCGCGCTGTACGGTATCTTTGCGACTTTCTGTGTTCTTTTTGGACTGTACCGCAGGGAGAATAATGTTGTCCAGCACGGTGAGATTTTTCAGCATATACATCTGCTGAAAGATAAATCCCATTTCATCAAGGCGCAGGTCTGCAAGCTCATTGTCGTCCATTTCGGCAATGTTTTTTCCGCAGAACAGAGCCTCGCCTGCGGTAATGCTGTCCATGCCCGAAACAGCGTACAACAGTGTTGATTTTCCCGAGCCCGATGATCCCATTACAGCAAGCATGTCGCCCTCGGAAACGGTGAAGCTTACGTTTTTCAGAACATTGTTCTGACGCTTGTTTACGATATATGTTTTGCAGAGGTCTTTTACTTCAAGTATGTTCATAGTGATTTCCTTTCTTACTCGATGTTAGCTGTGTCGGAGGAATTTATCTTTCTTGTATAAAGTGAGGTTAAAAATGCGCTGACGGTTGTTGTCGCAAGAACGATAACGGGGAAGACAAGATATATTTCAACAGGATCTGTTACATAATCCACCGCAAGCTCCATACCCATCATCTTGAAAATAGGGTCAATACAAAGGTGAGTTAAGGGCATTGCAAAGATTTCACCGATAATTACTGCAATAATTCCCACAAATAAAAATCGTAATGTGTGGTAGGGGTCATTTTCTTTACCTTGCCTGTACAGCCGTAGCAGAAAAGTAATATCATCGTAACTACAAATACGGAGCAGAGAATATTTATAAATACGGGGTCGTGGCTGCTGATAATGACCGATTTTGAGGAAATGCTCATAAGCATTTTTCCGAATGGGAAGCTTAACAGAAGACCGATGATTGCTCCGATGACTGAAAGTGCAGCATATTTTGTGAGGTAGAGTCCCCGTATCTTCATATTGCCAATGCCGATAGCTTTCATTACGCCTATTTCACGATACTCCTCCGAAAGAGTAAAGGTGATAGTAAATCGGAGTACCACAAATGCAATTGAAATAAGTATGATACTAACTGCAAGGATTATGCCTGTTACTATCATATCGAAAACATAGGTGAATTTGATAAATGCTCTGTCCATTGTTGTAATGAAGCTGTCTGTTATTTCCGATATTTCAGAACGAGTTTTTTCAACATCATCAGTGTGTATGTAGCAGAATTTTCCTCCGTACATTGAGTTTATCATTTCGTCCGATGAAAATGCTTCAAAGTCCTCAGCGCTGATGATATATCTTGTCATTGACATCAATTCAGAGCCGAGAACAGCGTCCTTGATGCCTCCTGCAAGGGTAAATTCTTTACTCACGCCCTCGATTTCTATTGTTATCTTATCGCCGATATCAAGCTCTGCATTTTCCATTGCATAGCTTGTAATATAGAACTCGCCAGGTTTGACACTTTCAAGAATAGTGTTGTCGCTAAGGAAATAATTCATTGAGATATCCTTGTCGCTCTGTAGAAGCTGTGTGCTTGAAGAGGCGTTCAGTGGTTCGTCGTCATAAAGGACATTCAGCTGTGACATATAGATTATCTCTTCGATGCCGAAGCTGTCAACGTTTTCCGCATTTTTTAATATTTCATCGACATCATCAGATGCAATTTTGTTCATGGTCGCTGTAAAGTAATCTGGTGCATTTGACATATCAAGATAATTGTCCAGCGCTGTAGTAACACTGATAATGTTGTTCACGCTTGACGCCACGAACATAGTCGCAAGTATAATAAATACCAACAGAATCACATTCATTGCTTTTTTTCGTTTAAGGTCCTTTTTCAGTATTCTCAGATACATTTTCATGCCCCTTTCATCGTTGTGACTATATTGTAGCATAGAAATTATTAAATAATCCTTAAATTTGGTAAGGCATAACTTTTACGCTCTTTCCACTAAGGCCTGAAGTTCAATTCCGACGGATATTATCGTAAAAACGTCTTGAAAATACAAATTGAGTGTGATATAATAGATGTAATATGACAGATTGTCGATTTATGGGCTATTTTGGTTTCCGTTTCATATAGCGTTCCATATTTGAATTTCATATGGAAAATAATGGGGGAGAATATTCTATGCTTGAACTATTTCAGATCATGCAGTATATTGGTATCGGAGTATTGATTGTTGAGATATACTATACCCTTTTTCAGAAGCAGTCTAAGCTTCAGAGCTATCTTCTGTTGCTGCTGATTGCACTTTTGATAAACTATGTTGGATATTCCATGGAGCTGCAGGCCCGCAATGTATATGAGGCGTTATCCGCTGTGAAAATATCATATATGGGCAAGCCATTTATCCTGCTTTTTATGTTCCTTCTTGTGGCAGAATACTGTAGGGTAAAGCTGCCGAAGTGGCTTGCAGGAGGAATGCTGCTCCTACAGTTCTGCATCACAGCTCTTGTTCAAACCTGCGAGCACCAGACCCTGTTTTATACAAGTATTGAGTTTACCGAGGAGGGTGTTTTTCCTCATATCGTTTTCGGACATGGGATATTCTACAACATCTATATCCTTGTGAGTCTGTTGTATGTAGTTGCCATAGCTGTCATGTGTATCTGCGCCCTGAAAAAGAAGGCATCCGGACGACGAAGGCTTCAGATATCGCTTTTCTTGGTTATCGTACTTGTAAACATTGCCATGCTTGGCGTGTATCTGAGCGGTATCACTCAGGGATATGACTGCACGCTTGTTGGTTATCTTATTGCAACGTTGATATTCTCTCTGTCTATTTTCCGATTGAATTTGTTTGACACTGTGGATCTGGCAAAGGACTAGGCCATAAGTCTGCTGCGTGACGGTATTATTGTGTTCAGCA
>CAMEYZ010000039.1 GCA_945947715.1 uncultured Clostridia bacterium
TGATAAGGACCGTCATGGTGCCATTTCCTCGTCTTCATCGCCCTCGTCTTCGGTGAGCAGCTCCGCAAAATCAAGCTGCTGACGATTCGGAAGCTCAGGCAGGTCATCTAAGGAATCAAGCTGAAAGCATCTTAAAAATGCGGCCGTGGTCTTGTAGGCTATGGGCTTTCCGGGAACGTCCAGCCGTCCCGCCTCTTCAAGGAGATTCTTCTCCACCAGCGAGTTTACCACGCTGGAGCTATCAATTCCGCGGACATGCTCCACAAAGGATTTCGTCACCGGCTGATTATAGGCCACAATTGTGAGGACCTCCATGGCAGCTGCCGACAACGGAGTATTTTTCTTGTTCTCCATTGCAGCACGCACGTTGTCCATATATTCCTCACGGACGCAGAGCTGTCTGCTGTCACCAAGACGTATCACCAAAAGAGCACTGCCCGTTTCATCGTATCGCTGATTAAGCTGTGCGATGATATCGTCAAGGCTGTCCGTTTCAATACCTGCTGCCGCAGCAAGGCGCTGTTCCTCCACGGGGTCTCCGCAGGCAAACAGTATCGCCTCCACAGCGGATATTTTTTCATTCTGCGACATTTACAGCGTCCTCCTTTGGTTTGTCCTCGTCGTCGAAATCGGAGTGCAGCTCTCCGTCCTCACTTCCCGAATATTCCTCGTTGAAGGCTATCTCCGAATTATCGTCATTTAATAGTATACGTCCCGATTTTGTGAGCTCCAGCACGGCAAGAAATGCCGCCACACGCTCAGAGCGGTCGGTCATGCTGTCGAAAAGTCCGTTCAGCGAGCATTTTCCGTCGCGGTACAGGCATTTGAGCACATACACTATCTTCGACGTAACAGGCACATACTTAGCAGATACGATCTTTGCGAATGCCGCGCCTGTCACAGGCTCCTCAGCGAGCTTGCGCACATCTATATTAAGGTAAGCGTCCCGGAGAGTCTCGGGGTCATGGATAAGCGAGTAGGTCATATCCATTTTTACTGTCATAGGCTTTTTTACGGTGATGCCGCCGGTATATCTGCCCCGGAGAGCTTCCGCCGCCTGCTTGCAGAGGGAATACTCCACAAGTCTGCCTTCGAGCTCCTTTTTCAGCTCCTTGGCCTCGTCGTGACGTGGCAGCAGCGATACCGTCTTGATATAGATAAGCCGCGCCGCCATTTCGAGAAATTCTCCTGCTATCTCCATATCCTGCTGTGCCATGCGGTCGATATACTCCAGATACTGGTCCACAAGCTCGGTTATGGGGATATCGTTGATATTCAGCTTATGCTTTGCCACAAGGTGCAAAAGCAGATCGAGTGGTCCCTCAAATACGGGTATCTTGAATGAAAGCTGTTCCATAGCATCACACCGAGGCTCCGTTAAAGCCGAGAATGAACATCATAATATAGTCCACCCAGCCCGTCAGGAAAAACATGCAATCCAATGCCTTGCTCTGGAGCCATGCCAGAGGGGCGTCCAGAAGTCCCAGCCAGATAACTGCCATGAGTGCAAGGAAGATGTATCTTTCGTACTTCATCACCTTGAAGTAGGTACTGTCCGACATGACGAGGTTGAATATCCTCGAACCGTCCAGCGGTGGTATCGGAAGCAGATTGAATACTGCAAGTCCTATATTAAGTATTATCATATATTGGAAAATTATGAGCAGATAATAGACAAGGGTCATTTCCGCAGCAGACGCATAGTACACCGCATACAGCACACGAAATAATATCGTCGCGATAAACGCCATGATAAGGTTTGACATAGGTCCTGCAAGAGCAGTAAGGGCCATGCCCTTTTTAGGATTTTTGAAGTTGCCCGGATTGACCGGCACAGGATTTGCCCAGCCAAAGCCCAGAAATATCATAAAAAGAGTTCCCCACAGCGACAGATGCTTTATGGGATTGAGAGTTATCCTTCCTGCATTGCGGGCAGTATCGTCGCCCATTTTCTCCGCAGCCCATGCATGAGCGCACTCATGTACGGGAAAGGCTGTAAAAAGCACGATGACGTGCGTGAGTAATTCTATCAAACGTGAATTGTCTAACATCATATCCTCCGTCTTTGTCAATTATATTATAATTATACTATATATTTTCACTAAATTCAATAGTCAAAATCATGTTTTTTTACTGTATTTTAAAACAATATGTGAATATTTTAAATATTTTTGCAAAAAGGGCTTGCAATTTGAAAAGAAAAGTGGTATGATAATTTAGTAATGCCGATAAACTGTCGGCATGTAATAAGAAACGCAAACTTATATAAGGAGGTGCACACCATGGCAAAGTGCGAGATTTGCGGAAAGGGTGTTACTTTCGGTATCAGGGTTTCCCATTCACATCATCGTTCCAACAGAACCTGGAAGCCCAATGTTAAGCGTGTTAAGGCTATTGTAAACGGCACTCCCAAGCACATTTATGTATGCTCAAGATGCCTTCGTTCCGGAAAGGTTACAAGAGCTGTCTGATTAACAGATAAAACCGAATTGTACGTACAATAAGAAAGATGTCGAGTTTTCGACGTCTTTTTTATTTTTTATTTTATGCTGCCGATTCTCCGGCACATACTCATTTTTTACGGAATTGTAAACAAATTGAAAAAAACCAAAAATTCTTCGTCAAAAACTTGTCAAGACGAAAAATATGTTGTATAATGTATATTGGTTAAATTTGAAATAATTTTAGGATATGCCGATGAGTATTTTACATATATCGGCAGAACCACCGAGAACGGAGGAAATATCTATGTTGACCGAAAGTCAGAGGGCTAAAATGGCAGAGTATACTGCTGCTGTTTCCGCCGATACTGCCGCTAAGAAAAGACTTGCTGCTCTTTTCGACGACGGCATCTATACCGAAATTGACGCATACGCTAAGTGCAATGATGATCTCACAGGCGTTGCGGCAGCTTACGGCTTTGTGAACGGTACTCCCGTATATGCTTTTTCACAGGACAGCTCTGTTAAGAGCGGTGCAGTTTCCAAGGCTCATGCCGCTAAGATAGCTAAGGTGTTCGACCTTGCTTCCAGAAACGGTGTTCCCGTTGTGGGTATCTACGACTCATGCGGTGCTTTCATCGAGGACGGCGCTGAGGCTATGAACGCTTACGGCGAGATTCTCGCTCACACAGCTAATCTTTCAGGCGTTGTTCCCCAGATAGCTGTTATCGCAGGTGTTTGCTCGGGCAGCGCGGCTGTTATCGCTGCTTCCGCAGATTTTGTGATAATGTCCGAGGAAGGCGCTCTTTATCTGAATGCGGGCGCAACAGCACACGACTCACCCACAGCCACAACCGCCGATCAGGCTGCCGGTCTGCGGCGTAAAAAAACTCTTACCGCTAAGGACGACAAGGACGCTGTTGAACAGGCTAAGAAGCTCGTTTCTCTCATGCCTCAGAACAACCTCTCTCCCGTACCTGAGTTCGAGTACGCTGAGTCCGGCAAAAAGGCTGAGGGCTCTGCTTCCGATATCGCAGTTGCTATCGCTGACGAGGGCAGCGTTACCGAGCTTTACGCAGACTTCGGAAAGGCTTCCTTCACTGCTCTTGCAACAATAGGCGGCGCTACCGCTGGTATCGTGGCTACCAACAAGACCACTGACAAGCTCACCTCCGACGATACTGCTAAGCTTGCAAGATTTGTACGTCTTTGCGACGCTTTCTCTGTTCCCGTTGTTACTATAGTTGATACAGAGGGCTTCGAGTCCGGCGCAGAGGCTGTCAGAAATACAGCTAAGGCTGCATCCGCTTACGCAGAGGCTACCACAGTCAAGATATCGCTCGTAACAGGCAAGGCTTACGGCTCCGCATTTGTGGCTCTGGCAGGAAACAACGCAAACGCAGATATGACATTTGCATATCCCGACGCTGTTATCGCTCCCATGAACCCCATCGCTGCAGCTGAGTTCCTCTATCACGACGAGCTTAAGGGCGCTTCCGATGTTAAGGCTAAGCGCGAGGAAATCGCTAAGCGCTACGCTGACGAAAAGGCTTCCGCATTCGACGCGGCTGCTAAGGGCGCAGTTGACGAGATCATCGAGCCCGCAAATGTAAGAGCGAAGATTATCTCCGTTCTCGATATCAGCGCAGGCAAGCGCATGGTAAAGCAGCTTCCTAAGAAGCACAATGTAAACTAAGTTGACAGTTTACAGTTGACAGCGTACAGTTATTTTTCACATAACAAATCATCAGCTGTTGACTCGGAAAACTTTAAACCGAATAAAAATTAATTGAATGGTGGTTTTATATTATGAAAAGATTTAATATTACCGTAAACGGCAAGGCTTACGATGTTTCTGTTCAGGATATCACTGATGGCTCCGCTCCTGTGGCTGCTCCTGCTGCTGCACCCGCTGCTCCCGCTCCTGCCGCTGCACCCGCAGCTCCTGCTGCAGCTTCCGGCGCTGCAGGCTCTATCGAGGTAAAGGCTCCCATGCCCGGAACTATTCTCGATGTTAAGGCTAAGGTCGGCGACAGTGTAACTAAGGGTCAGGTCATCGCTGTTCTTGAGGCTATGAAGATGGAAAACGACATCGTTGCTCCCGAGGCAGGCAAGATCGCTTCGATCAACGTAAACAAGGGCGATTCCGTAAATACAGGCGACATTATTGCCACACTCGCATAATCTCAGGAAAGGCGGATCAAAGCTATGGCTAAAATTAAAGTAACCGAGACCGTACTCCGCGACGCTCATCAGTCGCTGCTGGCTACCCGTATGAGTACGGACGATATGCTCCCCATTCTCTCTGAAATGGACAAGGTAGGTTTTTATTCCGTTGAGTGCTGGGGCGGCGCTACATTCGATTCATGTATCAGATTTTTAAACGAAGACCCCTGGGAAAGACTCCGTATCCTTCGCAGAGAAATGCCCAACACTAAGCTCCAGATGCTTTTCAGAGGCCAGAATATGCTGGGCTATCGTCACTATGCTGATGACCTCGTTGAGTATTTCGTTCAGAAGGCATGCGCTAACGGTATCGACATAATCCGTATCTTCGACGCACTCAACGATATTAGAAACCTTGAAACAGCTATCAAGGCTGCCAAGAAGGAAAATGCTCACGCTCAGGTAGCTATCTCCTTCACCACCGGCGACGTTTTCACTGACGAGTATTACGTAAACTATGCTAAGCAGATCGAAGCTGCTGGCGCTGATTCTATCTGCATCAAGGATATGGCTGCTCTGCTCACTCCTTACAGAACTGAATCTCTTGTAAAGAAGATAAAGGCAGAGGTCAAGATACCTCTCCAGCTCCACACTCACTATACCTCCGGTCTTGCTTCCATGTGCCTGTTAAAGGGTATCGAGGCCGGCTGCGATATCATTGATACAGCTATGTCTCCTCTGGCAAACGGAACCTCTCATGCTCCTACAGAGTCCATGGTTGCGGCTCTCCAGGGCACCGAGTACGATACAGGCCTTGACCTGGTAAAGCTCAATGAAATCAGAGACTATTTCATGAAGCTCCGCAAGAAGTACATCGACAGCGGTCTTATCGACGAGAAGATGCTGGCTGTAAACCCCAATGCTCTTATCTATCAGGTTCCCGGCGGAATGCTCTCCAACCTGCTGTCTCAGCTCAAGCAGGCAGGCAAGGAGGACCAGCTGGAGGACGTTCTCAAGGAGGTCCCCAGAGTACGTGCGGATTCCGGTAATCCTCCCCTCGTTACTCCTACCTCCCAGATCGTTGGTACACAGGCTGTGTTCAACATCATCACCGGCGAGCGCTACAAGACCGTTACCAAGGAGTTCAAGGAAATGGTCAAGGGCAGCTACGGAAAGACTCCCACAGAGATCTCACCTGAGTTTAGAGAGATGATCTTAAAGGGCGAGGAGCCTATCACCTGTCGTCCCGCAGACCTCTTGAAGCCTGAGCTTGATGCTATGCGCGAAGAGTGCGCTGAGTGGATTGAGCAGGAAGAGGACGTTCTCACCTATGCAATGTTCCCCAAGGTAGCTCCCAAGTTCTTCGAGAAGAGAAGAGACGCTAAGTACGGCGTTGACGGTGCTCATGCGGACAAGGCTAACGGCGTTCACACTGTCTGATTTATCATATAATATATAAAAATATTGGCAGGATCTATAACAGGTCCTGCCTTTTTGCTGAAATATG
The DNA here is from genome assembly GCA_945947715.1 of uncultured Clostridia bacterium. Classification (GTDB taxonomy): domain Bacteria; phylum Bacillota; class Clostridia; order Oscillospirales; family Ruminococcaceae; genus RGIG4694. The sequence goes on from CAMEYZ010000039.1 coordinate 6,115, forward strand.
CTAAATAAAAAGCGGCTTGCCAAAGCTCCACAGGAGCCTTAGCGAGCCGCCATTCAATTATCAGTTGTCAATTATTAACGTAAACCTTCAAGGGCATTTCCTTTCCGTAAACTGACGCGGAATACTGATAGTAGGGCTCAGCTTCACCGTCGTATACGGGTGTGCGGAGAATGGATATGTAGGTGGTAGTGCCCAGATCGTTGCAGTCGTAGGCTTCAAGCACAAGCTTATTGGTGTTCTCCGACTCGCGGAGAAGTCTTACCGCATTGAGCGCATAGCCTCCTGCCGACAATACCACAGGATTTCCCTTTTCAAGCTCGGTGCGCATAACATTCATCGCTTCCTCGCCGTCATAGCCGAAATCATATACTGTGCATTTATCCGCAGAAAGGTGAAGCTTCTGCATATATCTGAAGGCATCAAGCATTGCCTTGTCCTCTCCGTCATAGAGCGGGCTGTTGATAACGGCACACTCATAGGAGGAGAACTCGGGAAGCCGCTGGAAAGTAATAGTCTGGAGGGTCTCTATCCAGCTTTCCAGCTCGGGAAGCTTTACCGTATAGGGAAGCTCGGTGACGGTCATTCGATTGTTGAGTATGAAATCCATGGTATCGGTGTTGTATTTCAGCAGACCACCGTCAGAAGCGCGGTAGTTCCACTTATTCTCAACGGCGAGGTACTTATTATACACGTCCAGGAAATCAATTTTCAGGTCAACAAGGTCAGGCTTTCCGTCTGCAAGCTGGTCTATTCCGCTCAGGTCATATCCGGGTATCGCTTCGCTGTAGTTGGTGGCATATCCACCTGCCTTAAGCTTCAGCTCGCCTGTGTAATACTGGCGGGTGAGCTCGGCGATGCCGTAATCGGTACCCGTTTCGGAGAAGTCTGCACGGAAATTATTGTACGCCATGCTGTCCTTATCCACATTGAAGCCCGAGTCTGCCAGGATATACACGTCGGTAGGCTCGTTCAGGTCGATAGTAGTCTGGTTGTAGGACATAAAGCTTTCTATCTTGTCGCATATCCTGTCCAGCGCAGAGGCGTTGGCTGCCTGATAATATTGACCATTGGTGGCAGCTGCGATATTCGACAGATAATCCTGGTCCACACGCTTTCCAAGGCCGATAGTAAAGATAGTGATGTTATTGTCCACTGCCTTCTTAAGAGCGGCAGCCTCCTTGTCGGGGTCACTTTTGGAGGGATAACCGTCAGTCAGCAGGATTATGTAATTCTTGTCGGAGCTGTTGTTTCCAAGCTCGTCCACAGCGGCGCTGATAGAGCCCGCTATTTCGGTACCGTCGAAGTAGTTGTCGGCAGTTCTGATGCTATCAATCTGAGTCTTGACAGCCTCCCTGTCGGAGGTGACAGAGGTAAGCTTCGTATATGTGCCTGTGAACTTCGCAGCGCCGTACTCTGCAGTTTCTCCCAGACGGTCGATAACTCCGCCCGCAAAATCAAGGCGCTTGAAATTCACATCGTTTTCCTCGGAATTGGGACAAAGTGCTTCGGGATACATGGAGCCCGAATTATCTATAAGGAAGAAAATCCGGTTGTTGTACTCCTGCTGCATATACTCCGATACGCCCACTGCATAGATTCCGATAGAATCTATCTGAGCAGACACAGTGCATCCCGCAGGATCAACTGTGCTTTCCAGCGGCTCAAAGGTGAGTGCCTCGCTGTCAAAGCGGAAGATAGATATCCCGTTGGGAGAAGCATGCCATTTACCAAGAGCATCATTGGTGTAGCTTAAGGTCAGAGTACAGCTCTGCATGGGATAAGCCGTGTAAAATTCGTAAGCGCTGCCCACGATGCCCGTGGCGCCCGAAATACTGTTGTTGTTGACCTTATCGAGAACAGCCGACGCATTCTGAGGCTTGCCCGTTATCTCGGCAGAGGCGCCCTCTGTGGTAACTGTAACCGTAATTGCCTGAGGATCGTCATCGGCGGAAAGAGGATCAAGTCCAGCACGGACCTCCTCACCGTCAGATATCTTGTCTCCGTCGGAATCCGGATTATTGGGGTCGGTGCCCGAAACATTTATCTCATAATAATCGGAAAGTCCGTCCTTATCAGTATCGGGAAGATACTGCGACAGGTTCTGCGCACGCTTTTCCTCGGCAGAAAGCTCGTCCTTGGAGCCCTCATCGGAGTAATCCGCGTCATCTGCTTCACCCGCTGCGGAAATGCCCATCAGGTCCTTTTCCATGTCCTTGATGTACTCATCGTTGAGGTTTCTCATGTAGATAAGACCGCCTGCATACGCAATGCCCAGTATCACCACGAACACAGTAAGTCCCTTGATGATGTTCATTCCCAGCATGGGGTCTTTTTCCCGCTTAACAGGCCTTACCTCCTGAACGACAGGCTTTTCTTCATTTTCCTGACGCTGCTTCTGCTTTTCGAGCTCCCTTGCCCTCTCCTCGCGGAGAGCTGCCTGCTCCTGAGCCTTTTTAGCCTTTGCCATGTATTCGGCTTCCCGCTCTTTTTCCTTGCGGCGCTTTTCATCTTCCTCGCGCTGATCCTGCTCCTTTTTCTGCTTTGCACGGGCAAGATCACGGTCAAGTGCATCCAGCGCATTAAGCTGAGTCTCGGTGAGCTGTCCCCGCTTTGGAGCGCTGCTCTCGGGAGCTTTCTCCTGCACAGGCTCTTCCTCGGGAGCCTTTTCATCCGGGGATTTCTCCTGCACGGGCTCTTCCTCGGGAGCCTTTTCCTCCGCAGTTTCCTCCTGCACGGGCTTTTCCTCTGGAGCCTTTTCCTCTACGGGTTCCTCATTTGAGGCTTCTTCCTCGGGCTCAAATTCAAAGATACTCTTCAGCTCATCTTCATTGATTATATTTTCGGTGTTGTTTTCCGAAACAGGCGCTGACGCCTCACTTTTTATGTTTGATTTTTTCTTTTTGCTCAACTGATGATACCACCTTTATATAATAACAAATATTATTATATATCAATTATTATTGATCAATTGTTGTCAAACTGGCTGGGATGTCTGGTGAAAAAGTCCACTCTGGGCTCTAAGAACTTAAGCTTGTGTGAATCCTCTCCGGGGAAAAGCTCTGCAAATCCGTCGAAGATATGCTCCCAGCTCCAGAAGCTCTTGTCTGCATTGAGATAGTCCAGTATCATCTCGGTGCCCTTAGGCGCAAAGGGGTGGAGCAACACAGCGCCCACTCTTATCATATGGAACATGTTGACAAGATACTGCCTGCGGACGCTCTCGTCCTCGGACTTGTCCGCCTCAGCCTTAAGCTTTGCAAGGAGCTTGCTGGCCTTGCGGATATATGAGTCAAGCACATAGGTGACCTGGTGGAACTCAGTCTTGTACATGAAGCGCTCGTAATCGAGAATAGCCTTTTTGCTATCGGAGATGACCTGCTCATCGGGAGTGCCTATGGGCATATTTCCGTCGAAATATTTCTGGGTATCATAGAAGCAGGTGCGGATTATGCGATTAAATACGTTGGAGAGCAGGAAGCCTTCCTTTGTTACAGGGTCGGTATCCTCGGCCTTTGCCTCCGGATTGTAGGGCTTCGGCTGGAAGCTGACGCTTCTCATGCCAAGTCCCAGTCCAAGCCAGTGCATTCTCAGCTGCTCGGCGGTGTAGTGGTCCAGCAGGTCTGCCGCCATAGGAGGCTTTACCGAACCGCTGCTGGATGCCTTCTTATCCAGGAATAGTATGTGATGATTTGCCACGAGAATGGGCATCTGCAGCTGGCCCTCTGGAGGATCAACGGAAATATCCTTCATATCGGTGCCCTGGAAAGCAAGCCACATGGCAGTCTCCGCAACGCCGTAGAAGTAGATGTTATCCTGACCAATGAACTGATATACCTTAGCGTCCTTGCTGCACCAGTATTTTTTATAGTCGGAAACAGGTCTGCCCTGTCTCTTAAGGTATGCGCAGGTGAAGGATATGGGCGCCCACAGGGACTCGGGCCATACCCAAACAGTAAGGTCCTCCTCGTTTTCCAGCTTCGGAGCCTTTACGCCCCAGTCGATATTTCCGGTAAGTCTGAAGGGCACCAGAGTTTTTCCCTCTCTGAAGCGGACCTTCTTTTCGTTGAGCAGCTTCACTGCCTCGTCACGCTCGGACAGCGTATCGAATACTATTGTGAAGGAGGTCTTCTTAGGCTCTTCGATAAGCTTGTGGGGCGCCATTTTGTCCTTGACGCTCTCATAGTCCTCGCGGTAATTGTTCATTACATATATAACGGGGGGCTCCAGAAATTCCTTGATAGTCTTAGTGACCACAGGACGGATATTCTTCTGCTTTTCCATGGAATCTGCCGCTTCCTTGAGCTTGTCGGTGAAGTCGATAAGCTTGAAGTACCAGTTGTCCACGTTCTTCATAACAGGAGTCTCGCCGGTAAGGGTGCTCTTGGGGTCGATAAGGTTTACGGGCATGTACTGATGACCGAGGTCGCACTCGTCAGCGTATGCCTTCTCGGAGGAGCAGCCCTGAACAGGACATTTTCCGATGACCTGTCTGCCGTTGAGGAAGGTCCCCGCCTTTTCATCGTAGAACTGCGCAGTGGAGTTCTTTTCAAGCCAGCCCAGCTCGTAAAGACGTCTGATGAATTTATCGGTGACCATATCATGCATTTCTGCGGTGTCTCCCAGAGCGGAGGCTCCGAAAAGATCGAGGCTGATATCATAGTCTTTGAGAGTTTTTTCTTGAGCATCATGATTGGACTGAACGAAATCTCTGATAGTGCCCTCATAGCCCTGCTCCTTAAGCTTTCTGTAAGCCTCGGCAATAGGTGAGCCATAGCAGTCGGTGCCCGACACAAAAATAACGTTGTCCTCGCCTATCCTATCGCGGAGAAACCGCGCATATACGTCGGCGAACACAAATACTCCGCCCACATGTCCGAAGTGGAGCTGCTTGTTTCCATAGGGCATGCCTCCTGTAACAACGGCTCTTTTAGGGAACTCGGGACGATGATCCTCCGGGCGATAATTATTTCCTTTATTTTCCTTATCCATGGTATTTCTCTCCATTCTAAAGCAGGCAGCTGACCCGCCAAACATATAAAACTATACTTATATTTATTCTATCACATATTTTCTCACATTGCAATATCTGAATGAATGTTTTTAAAATAATTCATAATTATGGTTTTTCTCATTCACGAAAATCGAACTATCATGTAAAAAAATATATGACTCATGCATTATTTATATTTCACAAATCAAGCGGAATATGTTATGATGTAATTAGTGAATTAACACATACTTTGACAGCAAAAGCTGTCGAAAAATTTTAGGGAGGATACTTAAAATGGCAAGATTTACTTTACCCAGAGATTTATTCCATGGCAAGGGCGCTCTTGAGAACCTCAAGAACCTTAAGGGTACCAAGGCTGTTATCGTTGTAGGCGGCGGTTCTATGAAGAAATTCGGTTTCTTAGACCGCGCAGAGGGTTATCTTAAGGAAGCAGGAATGGAAGTTATGATCATTGACGGCGTTGAGCCCGATCCTTCCGTTACTACTGTTATGAATGGCGCTGCCAAGATGCTCGAATTCGGACCTGACTGGATAGTTGCTATCGGCGGCGGCTCTCCTATCGACGCAGCTAAGGCTATGTGGATCAAGTACGAGTATCCCGATTGTACCTTCGAGGATATGTGCAAGGTATTCGGTATCCCAGAGCTCCGCAAGAAGGCTCACTTCTGCGCTGTTTCCTCCACATCCGGTACAGCTACTGAGGTAACTGCATTCTCTATCATCACCGATTACGACAAGGGTATCAAGTATCCTATCGCTGACTTTGAGATCACTCCCGATGTTGCTATCGTAGACCCTGAGCTCGCTGAGACAATGCCCAAGAAGCTTGTTGCTCACACAGGTATGGACGCTATCACTCATGCTATTGAGGCTTACGTTTCCACAGCAAACTCCGATTATGCTGATGCACTTGCTATCCACGCAATCGAAATGATCCAGGCTGACCTCGTTAAGTCCTATAACGGCGATATGACCTCCAGAGATAACATGCACAATGCACAGTGCCTGGCAGGTATGGCATTCTCCAACGCTCTTCTCGGAATCGTACACTCCATGGCTCACAAGACCGGTGCTGCATTCCAGGACTACGGCGCTCACATCATCCACGGCGCAGCTAACGCAATGTATCTGCCCAAGGTAATCGCATTCAACGCAAAGGATCCCACAGCTAAGAAGCGTTACGGCGTAATTGCTGATTATATGCACCTCGGCGGCTCCAACGACGACGAGAAGGTACAGCTCCTTATCGCAGAGCTCCGTAAGATGAACGATGACCTCAACATTCCTCACTGCATCAAGAACTACGGCGCAGACAGCTATCCCACAGAGCAGGGCTTCGTTCCTGAGGAAGTATTCCTCCAGAGACTTCCCGAGATCGCTAAGAATGCTATCGGTGATGCATGCACAGGCTCCAATCCCAGACAGCCTTCTCAGGAGGAAATGGAAAAGCTCCTTAAGTGCTGCTACTACGATACAGAAGTTGACTTCTAATTGATTGTACATAAGTTTTGGCGGCTCCCCATTTGGCGGGGAGCCGCTTTTTTGCCGTGGTACGAAAAAAAGGCACATTTTAGGTGCATACTGTACAGATAGAATACACCCTTGCCGAAATCTGCGATAAATATTTTTGTCTGTTTTCCCTCTGCGACAAATATTTTCCATGTCAAGTGTCATAATATATTTGGATAAAACAGAAATATATTGCAAAAGAGGAGAACCATGATGTACAATTCAGAATTGTTTACCAAGAAAGCCAACATTGTGATCAATAAGGCGCTGCTGACCGCAGGGCGGCTGGGACATACCTACGCGGGTAGCGAACATCTGCTGCTGGCGCTTGCTTCGGAGCAGGGCAGCACCGCCTACAGCATCATAAAGGCATGCGGCATCACCGATGAGAAGATTCTCGACTGCATGATAAAGCTTGTGGGCCGGGGCGACGCCTGCTCCGTGGATATTTCCTCTGCGACTCCCGTGTTCAGCCGCATAATCACATCTGCCTGCGAAAAGGCAAATGCTTCCCGCTCCAAGCCCGCAGGCACCGAGTATCTGCTCGCTGCCTTTCTTGACGAGGAAATCTCTCGCAC
>CAMEYZ010000040.1 GCA_945947715.1 uncultured Clostridia bacterium
CTTACAGGCGTTGAGCTTATCATCGACGATACTCCCGAGGCTATCACTCTTTCCTGCTTTGATCCTGCAAGAAGAGAGGTCGCTCGTATCGCTCTTGAAAAGCTTATCGCAGACGGAAGAATACACCCCGCCCGCATCGAGGAAATGGTCGAAAAGGCAAAGCGCGAGGTCGAGCATAAAATCAAGCAGGAGGGCGAAAGAGCTGTCCTCGAGACCAATGTTCACGGCATCAACCATGAGCTTGTGAAGCTTCTCGGACGCCTTCGCTACAGAACCTCTTATCGTCAGAACGTGCTCAACCACTCCATTGAGGTCGCACATCTGGCAGGAATCATGGCTTCCGAGCTTGGCGTTGACGCAAATCTTGCACGCCGTGCAGGTCTGCTCCATGATATCGGCAAGGCGCTCAGCTACGAGATAGAAGGCTCCCACGTGCAGATTGGCGTTGACGTATGTCGCAAGTACAAGGAGAATCCCGAGGTCATCCACGCTATCGAGGCTCACCACGGCGATGTTGAGACTAAGACTGTTATCGCAGCTCTGGTCCAGGCGGCGGACGCAATTTCCGCAGCAAGACCTGGCGCAAGAAGCGAAAATTATGAGAACTACATCAAGCGTCTGCAGAAGCTGGAGGAGATATGCAATTCCTATGACGGTGTTGAGAAATCCTACGCTATCCAGGCGGGAAGAGAAGTCCGCATAATGGTAACACCTGAAAAGGTCAACGATGAAAAGATGGTCATCATCGCAAGAGATATTGCAAAGCGCATCGAAAACGAAATGGAATATCCCGGACAGATAAAGGTACACATCATCAGAGAGAGCAGAGCTATCGAGTACGCAAAATAAATCGGGTCCGGTCGAGTCCGCCCGACAGCGGCAACGCGGAGTTCGTTTTCAGCAAAATATCCTTGACGACCGCGGAAGTTCATTATTAATAATATTTAAAAACGTTCGGAGACTTCCAGCAGTCCCGAACGTTTTTTATAAAAAAAATTCCTATAAAACCTTGTAATCCTATTTATCATATGGTATAATTATATAAGAATACTTTTACTCAGAAATTTTTAGGAAAGGACGTAATATTTATGAAAATTTCAACTAAGGGAAGATATGCTCTGAGAATGTTATTGGATCTTGCGCTCCATTCCTCAGAAGGCTTCATTGCCCTTAAGGACATCGCCGAACGACAGGACATCTCAAAGAAATATCTGGAACAGATAGTACCCCTTCTGAACAAATCGGGGCTGCTGAAAACAAACAGAGGATATCAGGGCGGATACATGCTCATCAAGGACCCCAAGGATTACACGGTGGGAGAGATACTCCGCGTCACCGAGGGAAGCCTTGCACCTGTTGCCTGTCTTGACCATCCCTCCAACGACTGTCCACGTGCCGCATCCTGTATGACCCTTTACATCTGGGAGGGGCTGTACAAGACTGTCACCGAATATCTGGACAGCATCACTCTGCAGGATATAATGGACCGCTCCGCCGAAACGGGAGCAAGTGATTTCTGCATCTGACACATGAATTTTAAACCCCGCAGCGGTTTGGTTTCGCTGCGGGGTTGGTTTATATATATGTTCAATGATTTTTTGCCGAAAAACTTATAACGCAGAATCAGACTCTGTGTTTTCCCGCCGGTGCTCATAGAGGATATTCACCGCGTTACGCATCAGATCGACCTTTTTCTCGTTCTTGTTCAGCTTTATGCCAATATATGGCTTATCTGCCGAACCGTTTACCGTTACCCTCGACTTATATTCCGCCACAAGGGCCTGTATCTGCTCTAATTCCGCATTTTTTATGACGAATATCATCATGCCATTTCTCTGAGATATCTCCGTGATACCTATTTCGCTTGCCATGTTCCGCACAAGGGCTACCGTGATAAGCCCCTCGATGGCCTTCGGCGGATCGCCGTATCGGTCGATGAACTCGTCGATAAGGTCCATGCTTTCTTCCTTTGTGCGCACCTGCGCTATCTTGTGATAGGCTTCAAGCCGCCCCGAAAGACTGGTTATATAATCGTCGGGGATATGGGCTTCTATCTGCAGGTCTACCAGACATTCCTCGGGAGTGTGAGGCGGAGCTTCGCCCTTCATTTCGGCAAGAGCCTCGGACAAAAGCTGCAGATACATATCATATCCGACCGCTTCCATATGCCCGTGCTGACGTCCTCCCAGCACTGAACCTGCGCCGCGAATCTCAAGGTCACGCATTGCTACGCGGAAACCACTTCCGAACTGCGTAAATTCACGGATAGCATCAAGCCGCTTTGCAGATATTTCCGTCAGCACCTTTCCGGGCCGGAAGGTAAAGTACGCAAATGCGCGGCGGTTAGACCGTCCCACGCGGCCGCGGAGCTGATACAGCTGAGAAAGTCCCAGTCTGTCCGCGTCCTCGATAATGAGCGTGTTCACATTGGGAACGTCCACGCCCGTTTCTATCAGCGTGGTGCAGACTAAGATATCCACCTCATGATCTACCACCTGCCGCCATATTTCGGACAGCTTATCCTCGGATATCTGACCGTGAGCAACAGCTATCCTTGCTTCGGGTATCATAAGTCCCAGCTTTCCTGCGCACTGCTCTATGGTGTCGATGCGGTTGTGGATATAGTACACCTGACCGCCTCGGCGCAGCTCCTTTGTTATTGCCTGGTGGATAACTCCCTCGTTATGCTCGATGACGAAGGTCTGCACGGGATAGCGGTCCACAGGAGGCTCCTCAATGACGGACATATCACGTATGCCGCTCATTGCCATGTTAAGGGTACGAGGAATGGGCGTCGCCGAAAGAGTGAGCACATCTATGCCCGTAAAGGCCTCCTTGAATTTTTCCTTGTGAGCAACTCCGAAGCGCTGCTCCTCGTCGATTATGGCAAGCCCTAAATCCTTGAACTTCACGTCCTTCTGTACAAGACGATGAGTGCCGATTATCATATCTATCTTTCCAATTTCAAGGTCTTTGAGGATATCTGCCTGCTGCTTTTTCGTCCTGAATCGGGAGAGCAGCTCTATTTTAAAGGGGAAATGCTCGAAACGCTTCAGAGCAGTCTGGAAATGCTGCCATGCAAGGACCGTGGTCGGAACAAGCACCGCACACTGCTTGCCCTCCTCCATGCACTTGAACGCCGCACGGAATGCAACTTCCGTTTTGCCGAAGCCCACATCTCCGCAGAGCAGTCTGTCCATGGGAACAGGCTTTTCCATATCCTCCTTGATCTCGTCGATACATCTGAGCTGGTCGTCGGTCTCGGCGTATGGGAAGCGGCTCTCAAAATCCGCCTGCATATCGTCGTCCTCGGGAAAAGCGTGTCCCGGAGTCTGACTGCGCTTTGCATACAGAGCGGTAAGCTCGTCAGCCATATCGTGTACAGCCTTTTTGACCTTTGCACGTGTCCTCTGCCACTCGGTGGAGGACAGCTTGTTAAGCTTCACTCCCGTATCATCGCGAGGGCCGATATATCTGGAAACAAGGTCAAGCTGTGTTACGGGCACATACAAAACATCTGTACCTGCGTACTTTATAGTGATATAATCCTTGGTAACACCGTCGGTCTCTATCTTGCTTATCCCCGTAAAGCGGCCTATTCCGTAAAGGGCATGCACCACAAGATCACCGTCGGAAATTTCCGAAAGAGACCGTATCTCCTTGCCCTTATCCTTTTTGGCAAGACGACGCTTTGCGCTCATAGCCTTGGACTGGGTGATAAGAGCTGTTTTGCTGTCGGGATAGTCATAGCCCGACGAAACGCTGCCCGTCATAAGCAGCACAAAGCCCGGCGTCAGCTCGGAAGCCTCGTCTGCAATTCCGCAGCTGATGCCGTATTCGCGGAGGTCCTCGGCGATTATCGGCAGAGTTTTCTCCGAGCCTGCCATGACAATGACCGAGTATTTCTTTTCGGTCAGAGATTTCAGGTCCTCGTCAAGCTGACGCATTTCTCCGCCCCAGGGAGCAGTCTGATATGCATTAATAGTGGTGAGCTTCTTGAACTTCACATCGGAGCTTCGTAAGAAGGTATCCGCATATATAGTGGGATTTTCCGCTGCTCTTGAAATGGTCTCGGAGATATCCATCATATATCCGTCCAGTCCGCGGCAGAGCTGACCCTCTTCCAGAAGAATCTTCACGTCCTCGGTATACTGTGCGAAAACGCCCTTTGCCTTGTCGATAATGTTGTGATATTCGCTTATGACGATATTTCCCTTGATATAGTCGAAAATATGGGCAGGCTTTTCATAGGCAAGGGCTATATATTTATCGAGAGCGCCCACGGGAAGTCCTCCGTTGATGCGGTCGATATCCTTTGCCAGATTCTGTCTTACAAGCTCCGTCTTTTTTCCCCTTACCTTTGAGGAAAGTGCGTTTATTTTTTCAATAAATTCATCATTTGAGCTAAAAAGCGTTTCCAGTGCAGGAGGTATCTCAATAATATCCACAGGCTCGGTGCGACGCTGAGTCTCTATGTCGAAATATGACAGCGAATCTATCTCATCGCCCCACAGCTCCAGTCTTACGGGATATTTCGACTGTACGGGAAAAATATCGGCGATAGCTCCCCTTATGGAAAACTGAGACTGACCCTCTACAGCATCGCAGCGGGTATAGCCTGCAGCGATGAGCTTTTCCGACAGCTCTCTTGTATCGACCTCGCCGCCCTGCTCCAAGATAACGGTATTCTCCGACAGAACCCCAGGAGGTATGGTCGCCTGCATAACAGCCTCTGCGGAGGCGCAGACATAGCGACACTCCTTGTTTAAAATCTTAGAAAGCACGCCCAGTCGCATATGCTCGTATTCTCTGGATACCGAATCCGTTTCGGCGAGGGTAAAATCCTTAGCAGGATAAACGCAGGCATGCTCTGCGATGCACATTCCGTTTATATCGTCGGCAAAACGTCGTGCAGCGGCCTCGTCCTCGGCAATGACGAGCACAGGCTCTCTGCTGCCTTCGTCATACAGGCTCATAGCAAGCTGTGCCTTATGGATAGCCGATATTCCCGAAACGGAAACGGGATATTCCCCACGTTTTACAGCGTCGGAGATGTCCTTAAACTGTGGGACCTTTTCGATCGCCTTAAAAAATAAGTTCATAATTATTTCCTTGTCAAGAATTGAATTTGTTCATAGCCTTGTCGGTATTTCCCGAGACCATAAGCTCCAGAGCTTCGCAGGCCTTGTCTGTTGCCTCGTGCATAAGAGGAATTTCCTCCTTGGTGAAGTTAGACAGCACCCACGCCGCCAGGTCATAATCCTTATTAGGCTTTGCGCCCACGCCTATCTTTATTCTGGGAAAAGCATCTGAGCCCGAAAGGTAGATAATAGACTTCATGCCGTTATGTCCACCGTCAGAGCCCTTGCGGCGGATACGCAGCTTAGAAGGCTCAAGGCTTATATCGTCGTAGCAGATTATCACATTTTCGGGAGGGAGCTTATAGAAGTTCATCGCTTCGGTGACAGCCTCGCCGCTGTTGTTCATAAAGGTGGAGGGCTTCATAACGAGGCAGTGCTTTCCGCCCAGCATCACTTCTCCCGTAAGAGACTTGAATTTCAATTTTTTTATAGAAAAGCCGTGCTTTTCGGCGAGAGTATCCACAGTCATAAAGCCCGCATTATGGCGAGTATTTTCATACTGCGACCCGGGATTTCCAAGCCCTGCGATGATATACTCCACCTTGCCACTGACAGCAGAATTATCCTCGGTTTTTATCTTATCGAATATGTCAAATATGCTCATATTTTTCCTCTTTTTTATCTCTTTGTTTTTTGACGTGCTTATTGAGTTGCTTTCAATTTACTTAACATTGGCTGTTCGTTTTCGGCGGAGCAGGGCGCCGCCCTTTGGAAACCTGCAGCCTTGAAAGGCTGGCGAACTTTTTGTTGCTGGGGTACTTCTTAGCCCCGGTTACTCTCAGCCTCGAACCTTACTGATAACTATTCACTATTCATTATTAACTATTCACTAAACAACTATAGCCCCATATTGACGCATTTCCCGACTTTTGTCGAGTTTAGCGCAATATGGGGTGCTATATACTCTGTTTACTTTTTTATTACTTGTTGAACAGCGGAGATATCGACGCGTCCATGTAAATTCTCTGGATAGCCTGAGCAAATACAGGCGCTACGGGAAGAGTCTTTATCTTGTCGATACGCTTCTCCTCGGGAAGTGCAATGGTATCAAGGATAACAAGCTCCTTGATAACACTGTTCTGTATCCTCTCAATGGCAGGTCCTGAAAGTACACCATGTGTCGCACATGCATAGACCTCACTTGCACCGCCTATCTCGATGATAGCCTTTGCAGCGTTGCAGAGTGTGCCTGCTGTGTCGATCATGTCATCGACCAGAATTACCTTCTTATCCTTCACATCGCCGATGATGTTCATTACCTCGCATACATTGGCTCTCTGACGTCTCTTGTCAACAATGGCAAAGGGAGCACCGAACTTCTGCGCAAAGTTTCTTGCACGTGTTACCGAGCCTAAATCAGGAGAAACTATCATGCAGTCGTCCTTGCAATCCTTGAACTTCTCAATGAAGTAGGGTGCAAGTATGGGCACACCCAGCAGATGATCTACAGGAATATTGAAAAATCCCTGTATCTGAGGACAGTGAAGATCCATTGTAAGAACTCTGTCAGCGCCTGCTGTGGTGATAATGTCAGCGCAGAGCTTTGCAGAAATGGGATCTCTTGCCTTAGCCTTTCTGTCCTGTCTTGCATAGCCCATGTAAGGGATAACTGCGGTGATACGTCCTGCGGAAGCTCTCTTGAATGCGTCGATCATTATGAGCAGCTCCATGAGATTATCATTCACGGGAGTGCTTGTGGACTGAACGACGAAAACATCCGAGCCTCTTACACTTTCCTGAATGGAAACGCTTATCTCACCGTCGGAAAATCTTACGACCTCGGACTGTCCCAGAGGAAGCCCCAGCGATTCCGCGATCTGCTTTGCGACCTCGGGGTTAGAATTTGCGGAGAAGATCTTAATATCCTTGCCGTGTACGTTCATTTTTTAATATCTCCTTATGTTAAGAATTATAAAATACTGTTCAAAGAACCGTATTATTTGCCTGATTTTTTCGCCTTTTCTATCCTTGATGCAAGGCGCTTTGTGCCGAAGCCCTCGACTATCTTTTCGTCGGGTCTGCCGAGAACAAGTGCTCCGTCGGGAACGTCCTCGGTAACGGTAGTACCCGCTCCCGTATAGGCTGCGTTGCCTATCTTAACGGGCGCCACAAGATTTGTGTTGCAGCCGATAAATGCATTGTCGCCAATCTGTGTGCGGAATTTCTTTTCGCCGTCATAGTTGCAGGTAGCCACTCCGCAGCCGATGTTTACCCCGCTGCCCACGTCCGAATCTCCAACGTATGTAAGATGCGAAATTGCTGTATTATCGCCGATATTGGAATTTTTAATTTCAACGAAATCGCCTATCTTCACGCCCTCGCCCACAACACAGCCGGGACGCAGCTGAACAAAGGGTCCGATATGTGCGCCGCGTTTCACCTGACTTTCGTGAGCCTGAACGGAATTAAGGGTGACATTTTCGCCGATAGTACAGTTGTCGATAATGCAGTTGGGACCAATAACGCAGTTCTCGCCGATCTCGGTATTTCCGCTGATGATGCAGCCCTGAAGTATCTTCGTGCCTCTGCCGACCTTCACATCTCTGCCTATGGAAACACCGTCGGTGCAGACAAACTCCACTCCCTCATCAAGCAGCTTATTAATTATAGCATATCTTGCGCAGTTATTCAACATCAGCAGACCTTTTCGGTCATTTGCCCCTAAAACGGAGTCGGAATTTTCCGAAATATATGCGTCTGCACGAAAACCCATGCTGATAAGGATAAATATCGTATCGGTGAGATAATACTCCCTTTGGGAATTTGCGGGCTTCAGCTGACCCAGTGCGTCGATGAGCTTTTCGATATTGAACCAATAAGCTCCCGAATTTATCTCGCGGATTTTTTTCTGTTCAACAGAGGCGTCGTTTTCCTCGACGATACCTCTGATACCGTCCTCGCCGCGGATAATGCGGCCATAGCCCTTAGGATCGTCCACCTCAGCGGTTATGACGGTAACGGCGTTATTTTCTCTCTCGTGGAGCTCAAGGCTCTTTTTGATAGTCTCCGAGTCGATAAAGGGCGCATCTCCGTTGAGGATAAGGACGTTCCCGCCCATATGTCTGCGGAGAAATTCCCTTGCCATGATAACGGCATGACCGGTTCCCATTCTTTCCGGCTGGAATACGGTCTCGTACCTTCCGCCCAGATAGTCCTCGATGACCTCGTGATTAAAGCCCGTAACTACGCATAGATTGGACATATCCGCTCCCTCGCAGGCCTTTATCACCCATTCCAGCATAGGCTCGCCGAGGACCTCGAACATCGGCTTGGGAAGAGTGGATTTCATCCTTTTTCCCTGACCGCCCGCCAGTATTACGGCACAGTTTTCATTACTCATAGTATATTATCTCCTATATATTAAGTTATGTATAAATCGTTATTACCACATGAAGAACAGCTGTATCGCTATATACACCACATAAGCGGTGATAAGAAGTGTCCGCAAACCCTTTTCCTTTGTTTTGTCGGATTCCCTTGCCCTTGACAGGCAGTCAATGACTGCGCTTTCCTCGTCGCTTTTCATTCCCGCAATCTCGTAGAAAATGGAATACCTTATCTTCCTGAACAGAAAATAGTCGAAAAACAACGCGCAAATAAGCTTCAGTATCAGATCAACGACGTAAAAAGCAAGCTTATATGCGGTATCAAATTCAGCCGCAGCTACTGCCGCTTTATAAGAAAGCTCCGCGTACTGCTGAGCCTGACGGTAATAGGAATCAAATTCCTCTTCGGTGCCGTCAAAGCTGCCCGACATTTCAAGCTTGTAAAGCTCATCCGTGGTATATTTGGGAGGCTCCGCATTTTTATACTCCGATATCGCGCCAAAGCTGTCGGAAGCCGTGATAACAGCTGCTGTCACTCCCGCGATATTCGGAAGAAGCACTATCAGCGCAAGGAACACGAACCCCGCCTTATAAGCCCTCTTATAGAAATACCAGAAGAACGAAAAGAAGAACGCGGGAAAGCTGAAATTCATATTATGATGTTTTTCGCACTTTTTCCATTTTTGTATCTGTTTTCGTCCCTCGTCGCCCATATAGGCGTGGATATAGCTGTCCTTTAAATTGTAGGTATACTCCTCGTTCATTATGCCGCCCCCTCTGCCGCCGTATCATGTCATTTTTTCTTATATGCCGCCTTCTGCGCCGCAAAGTCGCCGTCCGCGTTGAGGAAGTAGAATGTGGGCTTGCTGTTCTTAGTCACATACCAGACCACCTGACCGTTATAAACGATAGGCTGACAATCGGAAAGATAAGCGTCCTTGAATACATGGGTCTTGCCCTTCTTATCGCCGTTACCGTCTATCATGGTGACATAGAGCTTAGTGGACTTGCTCTTGGTCTCGGTCCACATCAGCATAAAGCTGTTATCGTTTATCTTGGTGAGCTTAGGCTCGGATATATCCACCCCGTCGCCCTTTTTATATGACGTAAGATAGGTAGTCTTTGTATCACCGCAGCCCTGCACATAGGGACATGCTATGAGCATAACGTTCTTCTGGTCCGATTTGCCGAAGGTGCTGTCCTGAGGCACAGACGCTGCCGCAACAAGAATCTTCTTGTCGGAAAGCTCCATTCCGCCCACGCACACGCCAGTATAGTTATCGCCTATGCTTCCCTTGATATTGAAGATGTTCTCATAATTCACATAGCTGCTCTTATAGGATGACCGCAGACAAGCAGTTATTGCTCTTTCATAGGCATCTCCATGGTCCACAGTGAAGATATTGCCGTTTCTCACCTTAATGAACTGATTGAAGGAATGGCTCATATAGCCTGTTGATATATTGAAAATATCGTATCTGCTGAAAAGGGTGCTCATATCGGACTCTTTGAGGAAAAAGTCCATATTCGACTGATGATGAAGACCGTCAGAGGTCTTATACATCTCGTGGCAGGTATGGATATAAAGCACGCCATTTTCCTCCGCCATACGCAGGGAGCCCGCTTCAAAGGGTACACAGGTGTTGCAGCCGTAGAAGCTCTTGCTTGAAAGCTTCTTCATGCCCTTTGTGTACTTTACCACCCTCACGACCTCGGTCTTATTGCTGTCGCTCGGATTTTTCTGACCGAAAACGATGAAGTTATAATCCTTTCCAGCAAAAAATCCGCCGAAAATTGGGAGCTCCATTTCGACATCAGCTTTTCCGACATATTTAAAATCGGAGCTGTACTTCTCCAGAAGAACCTTTTTTCCCGTATATTCGAGGCGGTACAGATAACCGTTATATTCAAAGAGATTAGAATTTACCGTTGAAGACCAGTTGGAATCCTCCCATTTCCAGCCGTCAGAATAGCTCGTATATCCGTCGGTGGTCACGTTAGTCGATTTGGTCCCCTTATTTGCAGCCTTTGAGTAGTAGGTCCCGCTGCCCGAAGCAGCAGAAGCACCCACCGCAAGAGAGCATGCCACTACAGCCGACAGCATTACTGCCGCAGCTGTTCTGATAATATTCTTTATCCCCATTTATTTCCCCATTCCTTCCTGTATCAGATACAAGTATACACTTATATTATTACACAAATTTTACATGATTTCAATGCTTATTTTGTTACAATATAAAAGTTTTCAATTTTTTGGTTATTATCAACAAAAATGTGCATAATAATTTTCTGTATATGTACAGTAGAAAATGCGGAAGTTTTCTGTTATAATATATATATAGCCGAAAGTGATAATATATTTATATGGAAATTTTTTCTATTTTATATCGTCGCTTCCGGGAAAAGAAAATTTATTGGAGGTAAATCACCAATGGCACACAAATATTGTTATCTCTTCTCCGAGGGCAATGCAAACATGAGAGAGCTGCTGGGCGGTAAGGGCGCTAACCTTGCCGAAATGACCAACATCGGTCTCCCTGTTCCTCAGGGCTTCACTATCACAACAGAAGCCTGCACAAAGTACTACGAGGACGGCCGCCAGATCAATGACGAGATCATGGCAGAAATCAACGAATACATCGTGAAGATGGAAGGCATCACCGGCAAGAAGTTCGGCGATAAGGAGAATCCTCTCCTCGTTTCCGTTCGTTCCGGCGCAAGAGCTTCCATGCCTGGTATGATGGATACTATCCTTAACCTCGGCCTTAACGAGGAGGTAGTTGACGTTATCGCTGAAAAGTCAGGCAACCCCAGATGGGCTTGGGACTGCTACAGAAGATTTATCCAGATGTACTCCGACGTTGTTATGGAAGTCGGCAAGAAGTACTTCGAGGAGCTCATCGACGAGATGAAGGCTAAGAAGGGCGTTAAGCAGGACGTTGAGCTTACCGCTGATGACCTTAAGGAGCTGGCTGGTCAGTTCAAGGCTGAGTATAAGGCTAAGATCGGCACAGACTTCCCCTCTGATCCTAAGGAGCAGCTCATGGGCGCTATCAAGGCTGTATTCCGTTCATGGGATAACCCCCGTGCTAACGTATACCGCCGCGACAACGATATCCCCTACTCCTGGGGTACTGCAGTAAACGTTCAGTCCATGGCATTCGGTAACATGGGCGATGACTGCGGAACAGGCGTTGCTTTCACACGTGACCCCGCAACAGGCGCTAAGGGCCTCTTTGGCGAGTTCCTTACTAACGCACAGGGCGAGGACGTTGTTGCAGGCGTTCGTACTCCTATGCACATCACCGAGATGGAGCAGAAGTTCCCTGAGGCTTTCGCACAGTTCAAGGACGTTTGCAGCACTCTCGAAAATCACTACAGAGATATGCAGGATATGGAGTTCACCGTTGAGCACGGCAAGCTCTATATGCTCCAGACTCGTAACGGTAAGAGAACAGCTCAGGCTGCTCTTAAGATCGCTTGCGACCTCGTTGACGAGGGCATGAGAACTGAGGAAGAGGCTGTGGCTATGATCGACCCCAGAAACCTCGATACTCTTCTCCACCCCCAGTTCGACGCAAAGGCTCTCAAGGCTGCTACTCCTATGGGCAAGGGCCTCGGCGCTTCTCCTGGAGCTGCTTGCGGTAAGATCGTATTCACCGCTGAGGATGCTGAAGCTTGGAATGCAAGAGGCGAAAAGGTTGTTCTTGTTCGTCTTGAGACCTCTCCCGAGGATATCACCGGTATGAAGGCTTCTCAGGGTATCCTTACAGTTAGAGGCGGTATGACCTCTCACGCTGCCGTTGTTGCTCGTGGTATGGGTACATGCTGTGTATCCGGCTGCTCCGATATCGTTATGGACGAGGCTAACAAGAAGTTCACTCTCGCAGGCAAGACCTTCACTGAGGGCGACTATATCTCCATCGACGGTTCTACCGGTAACATCTATGACGGCGTAATTCCTACTGTTGATGCTACTATCGCTGGCGAATTCGGCAGAATCATGGGCTGGGCTGACAAGTACAGAAAGCTTAAGGTAAGAACTAACGCAGATACTCCCGCAGACGCTAAGAAGGCAAGAGAGCTCGGCGCTGAGGGTATCGGTCTCTGCCGTACAGAGCACATGTTCTTCGATCCTGATAGAATCGCTGCATTCAGAGAGATGATCTGCTCCGATACCGTTGAGGAAAGAGAAGCAGCTCTTGCTAAGATCGAACCTATGCAGCAGGGCGACTTTGAGGCTCTCTATGAGGCTCTTGAGGGCTGCCCCGTAACTATCAGATTCCTCGATCCTCCTCTCCACGAATTCGTTCCTACTGAAGAGGCTGACATTGAGGCTCTCGCTAAGGCTCAGAACAAGCCCGTTGAGAAGATCAAGGCTATCATCGCTTCCCTCCACGAGTTCAACCCCATGATGGGTCACCGTGGATGCCGTCTTGCAGTAACATATCCTGAGATTGCTAAGATGCAGACTAAGGCTGTTATCAAGGCTGCTATCAACGTTAAGAAGAATCACCCCGACTGGACAGTTGCTCCTGAGATCATGATCCCCCTCGTTGGCGAGGTAAAGGAGCTCAAGTATGTTAAGGACGTTGTTGTTAAGACTGCTGATGAGGTTATCGCAGCTGCTGGCTCCGATCTTAAGTACTCTGTTGGTACAATGATCGAGATTCCTCGTGCTGCTCTTACAGCTGATGACATCGCTAAGGAAGCTGACTTCTTCTGCTTCGGTA
>CAMEYZ010000041.1 GCA_945947715.1 uncultured Clostridia bacterium
TTATCAAGATACTGGACAATGAGGAATGGAGACAAGTTAAGGGTAATGAGAAATATTTTATCAGCAATTATGGACGATGCTTTTCGCTATATCACAAAAAGCTATTGAAACCGATATTATGTGCTGATAAAAATGTACTCCAATATTTATGTTATAAGTTGACAAAAGATAAAAAATCAAAATGGATCAGAGTACATCGACTTGTTGCAAGTGCTTTTATTGACAACGATGAAAATAAGCGTGAAGTACATCACAAAGACGGTAATCACTTGAATAACCATTCAGAAAATCTCATGTGGGTAAATCACGCAGAACACGTTGAATTACATAAACAGCTGAGACAACAGAAAAAATCAGAAAAAGCAGCATAAGCAGGAAGGAAAATCATATGTCATTCTTAGATAACGTATCACAATGCGGAGAAAAGTACGCAAACAGTTTTAATAAATATGCTGACCACTGTATATCTGAAATGCCTTCTGACCATACATACATCGGTCGGGTAGTGGATAAGGAAACATATAAAGATACATATAGCAATCAGACTTTAATCAAACGTTGGCTTGTTGCAGCCAATGGCAAGTCTTATTATGTGAATGTTGAAAATGCAGACATCAAATCCGTGGGACAGTCTGTAAGACTTTATATTCCTAACAATAATAAGGACAAGGCTTTTGCAGAGGTCATCAATCCTGCAACTGCCCCAGATAAGATTGTTTATAAAGAAAATGATGAAGACTATGACGATTACAAGGAATATGGCGTTGATGAAAAACGTGGTATTACCAAAGATGATGTTGTCGTTGATACTATCATTGAGACGTGGAATCTTGCCGATAAAACAGAACTCAAACGTGTATATGTAATGACTGTTATAAACGGAGATACTCCTGATGAAGAAGTCACCAGTCTTATTTGTCCTGATGGAAAGCAGATCATGTTGGAGGGATTTAGAATAAGCTCTTCAAAAAATGATATGAAAGTCAATTCGGCTGTGAGAGATTTATCAGACTCAAATAAAGATAAAGTCACTATTTCATATGACAACGGAGATACTTATTTATTTGAATGTGACCGTGAAGAAACTGATGCAAAAACAACTTTGACAAATATTTCTGAATATTGGAAATCAGAATGATTGAAATTGTACTTTTATTGGTTTTTTCAAATCAACAAACAACGTAGGTACGTCAATAAAAAAAGAGGTTTTCATGAAATAAGAGCAAATCATCAAAAACATAAATGAAAGGATAAAAATTATGCAATTGAAAGAATTATTTTCAGTAATTACCAATATTCCTATTACAATCATGCTGAATGACGGTGATAATCATTGTACTGTTCTTTATCGTGGAGACAGCAAATTCTATCACATGACAGAGTACGAGGGTAACACTTGGGTTCAACACATATCTCCACATCGTGGACGTTTCGGAGAGCTTTTTGTCATGGTGGAGGAATGAGCAATGGAAAACAACACAATCAATATTAACTACATTGACAAGAAGGACAGAAACGAACAGTATTTATTGGAAATGGGTTTGTTCATGTGTCACCCTACCGATGAAAATATGAAAAGAACTTTCAACAAAGTAGGCATCAATACAGATAAATTTACTAACTATATGTTTTTCGTGTTATTATGGATTATCTACAAAGCACAGGATAATTACACCGATACAATCGCCTTTGACGGGCTGGACGTATGGAATATGAAGCCATATGTTACAGACGATAAAGCAATAGTCTTTGTAAATGATAATGGTGATCTGGTAATGAATGAGGACTTATATAATAGAATTTCTTCTGAAATCAGAAAAAGTCTTAACTTAAAGGATTGATATGGTGATAGTCGAAAGGTGGTGATGATACATATGATTGTAATATAAAAATGGTCTCACAAAAATGTGAAACCAATAAGAAAATATATAGTTAGGTCAATCCCATGTAATAGCTGACATTAATTCCTCGGTGGTGATGTCTCTGGTCATCCAATAAGGGAGATTTGAGGCTGATGAGGGTTGATGTTTGGAAGATGTTTGATTCTGAACATTAACACATTGAGATTCCAAAGGAATATATTTCTCGGTCTGCTTCCTTCCACAATAAGGGCAAGTCAATTCAACGCCATCTTTGAGCATACAGTATTTTGAGTAGTGTATTGATAAATTTGAGTAAGTAATTGTTTTGACCTTACCACATTCACATCGAAGCATTGCAGTTTTTTCATCGTCCATATACCCAGTTAATTTAAACATATCAACACCCCCGACAACTTATTTTACTATATTTAGTATACCACAAATGGAATAGAAAGTCAATATATTTATGGGTGACAATGTAAAATATTATTGATTGAAAGGAAAAATCATTATGGCAGACAACAACTTAAATGTACAAGTTACCGCAAGTTTAAGCAAAATAAAATCAGTCGCACAAATTAATAGTGACATTCAAAAAATCGAAGGACAGTTAAAGAAGTTGAAATTGCAAGCAACAATTGACGGTAAATCTATCGCAGAGATACAGAAACAGATCACTGCTTTAAATAAGCAAAAGAAACAGCTTTATATTGATTTGAAACTTAGACAAAAAGACCTTAAGAAGCAGTATAAGGAAGCAATGGCGCAAGTTCAGACACAGCCTTTAGATGTAAATGTTAATGCAGCTCCTGCACAAAGACAGATGACAGGGCTTTCCGATTCCGTAAAGAATACAAGAAATGAAACATTAACGCTTGCAAGTGCTTTACGTGGAGCATTAAATAATTCGGGACTTGTCATTTCTTCACAATTAGCGTTACAGCTTGTCAGAACAGCAGCACGGGAAGCTACAGATGCTCTCAAAGAATATGATAAGTATGCAACTAATCTTTCTATTATAACAAATGGTTCACGAGATGATTCAAATAATATAATTGCTGATTTGTCGGATAAATCCTATAAATTTAAGGTTGATATTTCAGAATTGGAAGATGCTTATGAAACTCTTTTGAGAACTGGCAAAGCAGCAGGAGAGCTTGACGATTATCTGAACAGTACAGTGTATCTCTCAAAGGTTGGTTTTGAGGATATGGACACAAGTGCTGAAAATCTCGTAACTATTGGAAATGCCTTCAAATTGCAGTCAGACGAAATAGAAAATGTTGTGTCAAGTCTTGTGGCTCTCGATACTGCTTCAAATACTGTTGCAGGAAAACTTTCTACTGCTCTTGCGAAGACGGCTCAAAATGCCCAGCTTGCAGGATTAAGCATTGATGAACTCGGTGCAATAATATCGGGACTGAGAGATACAACAGGTAAGAGCGAGGACGAAATTGCTACTGCTTTAAATAGTATATCATCAAGAATTTATAATGTTAAATTAGGAAAATATGAAATAGAGTTTGAAGACGGCAGTACAGAAAATATCACCGAATCTCTCAGTGATACGGAACGTGCATTGAAAACCGTTGATATTTCATTAAGAAGTACAAAGGGTGAATTTAAAGATGTAACTCAGATTATCAATGAACTTGTGCCAAAATGGGATGAGCTTAATAATGTTCAGCAGAATACCATTGCAAAGACTTTCGGCGGTACTTATCATAAAAATACCTTCATCGCCCTCATACAAAATTGGGACAGGATAAAGGAACTGACAGAAATAAGTGCTAATTCCGCAGGACAAGCTTCCGAGAAATATAATGCTTATCTTGACAGCATTGAAGCGAAATCCGCAGCTCTCAGCACAGCTATGAAGGATATGTGGAATAATCTAATCCCTAACACTTTTGTAGGTGATATAACAGAAGCCACAACAGGGGTCGTAAAATTCATTGATAATTACAAGGTGTTGCAGACGCTTATTAAATCAGCTACATTTTATGCACTTGCTAAGGGTATCATAGCAACTAAAAACAGCCTGTTAGGTATTGTGAATGATCTTAAAAATGTCTCTACAGCTTTTTCACAGTTAGATGCTTTACAAAAAGCTTCTTCAGGTACATATGCATATGATACAGCAATTAATAATCTTGGCAAAACAGTTTCTGTATTGACAGACAAACAAATCAAGTTATTATTAAGTACAAACAATTTAAGCGATACACAGAAAATAGCAATACTTAAAGCAGCTGGATTGGGCGAAGCCGAAGCAATAACAAAAATACAAACATTAGGTCTTGCACAGGCTAATACAACAGCAACAGCTTCAACATTTAGTCTTGCGTCCAGCTTTAAAGCTTTATTCGCCACAATAAGCGCAAATCCAATTATGGCTCTTACTCTTGCATTTACAACACTTTTGACAATCTATCAGACAGTACAGCGCAAGCAGGAAGAAGCAAGGCAGGAAATCAAGGATACTGCTGATAAGGCAAAGGAACTTACCGACAATATAAATTCTCTCTATCAGTCATATTCTGATATGAAAATAGCAGTAGACAACGGAACAGAGAGTAAAGAAAATCTCACATCTGCAACAAACGATTTGCTTGAAGCTCTTGGATACGAAGGCAGTGCTGTTGATGAACTGATTGATAAGTATGGAAGTCTTGAAAGTGCTATTGATAATGTTGTAATATCCAAATTGCAGGAAGCTCATGGTGATTTGGTAAACAGTGTTAATGTATATAAAGATGAATTACTGAAAATCGGTGATGATTGGTCGGCTTCTAAATGGGGAAATGCTAATACATTCAGTTTCTTAGGAGACAACAAGGAATATCAGAAAATCAAAGATGTATTGAATCAGGCTAAAGGCTTGACATCTTCAGTAAGTTATGGACATAATGGTCGTTCAAACAGATATTCTTATTCATTATCTGGAGATAATTCAACAATCGAAGGAATCAAGCAGAATTATGAAACACTGTTAGCATTGCAGGAAGACTTCATTAATAAGTTTGGCGCGGAAGAAGCAGGAGAACTTGACATATATAAGGAAATCAATTCACGGCTGAATGAAATCAAAACTGCATATGAAAATTACACTTCCGAGGTTGAAGCTCTTAATCAAAATGCATCTAAGACACAGGTCTTACAGTCACTTATCGGAAAAGAACTTCCCCAGACTATTGACGAATACAAGGCATACAGGCAGGAACTTATCAAATCGGCGCAAAGCAGTGGTGATTTCATCGGCTCACAAGAGGATATTGCAAATTCGATTGACAACACACTCTCACAGATGAGCGAGTTTGAAAAGTTCCAGAATCGCTTGAATAACCTTGAAACAGCAAAGTCATTATTTGTTGAAGGCAGATTTAATTCTAAGCCTATCAATGACTATATTGAATCGCTTTCAGATGAAGAACTGGAAATACTTATTCAACTTGACCCCGATATTTTTGATAAAGGCATTGACTATGTAAAGCAAGCTATTGAGAATTTCAATGCTGATTCGTATAATAATATTGAAGTGGAAGCAGAGGTAGACACTCAAAGTCTTGACGATCTGCAAAAAGCATATGACGATATATCCAAATCAGCAGATAGCTTTATCAAAAACCAAAAGCTTCTTACAACAGTCCTTGAAGAACAGGAAAAGTATGCTCAATTATCTGCAAGCACAATAAGAGAGCTTGCCGATGCTGGCTACAGTGAAGCTCTTATCTCTGATACAGTGACTGGAGCGGTCACACTAAATCAGAGTGCGTATGAGGAACTGAATAAGCAGAAAAAAGAAAAGATACGTCTGGACTTAATTAACGAAAAATCAAATCTTGAAGATAAGCTTAAAGATGAACAGACTGCAATTTCAGACTTAGTTCTTGAATATCAGGCGTTAAGCAAAGCAGGCATTGAAGCTAATTCTGCAAGACTTTCCGAAATAACACTTGAACTTGCTAAGCGTGGTGCTGATATATCTGATATATCAAATCTTATTTCTCAAATCAATGGAGATATAAAAAGTCTTGATGCTCCTACTTTTGGTGATTCTTCTAAACCCGACTCCGTTCTCAAATTTGAAACAGAACTTGCTAAACGACAGCACGAAATTGCAACGGGCAAGCGTAAAGAGAACGCCGATTATTACGATTGGCTTTTAATCGCAGCTCACAAAGCATATGACGGACTTGCCGATTACGAGGAAGAACTCTGGAAGTATGAAGAGCAAGTCTATGAGTGGCGTAAAGACCATGAGCAAGACCTATTCGACCAGAGAATAGAAAATCTTGACAAGGAAAAAGAAAAGGCTCTTGAAAATAATGACTTCTCCACTGCAAAGACTTCTGTAAACACTCAAATCACTGAAACTCAAAAGCGTATTGTTGAATTAAAGACATCGGGCAGACAAGATGTTGACGATGAAATCAAACAGCTTGAAGAGGATTTAGATGATTTAAACGATACTCTGAATGAAATCAACAGTCAGGAATATGAGTTCAAAATATCTATCAAGGAAGATAGTATTGAGGACTTGGAAAAGGAATTTGAAAAGTCTGGAGATACATCTATCTATGATAAGCAGATTGAAATATATGAAGGTCTTATAAGTGACACACAGAACGAAATAAACAGACTGCTTAATGAAGAGAACTATTCTATGGATTCCGAAGAAATTCAGAATCTTAAAGAACAGATTGAAGGCTATTCAGACGATATAGCTGATATTTGGGAAAAGCAGACCGATGTAATCAAGGATAATGTAGATGAACAGATTGAAGCCTTAGACAGAAGTATTGAAAACACTGGAGATACTAAGCTTTATTCTAAGAAAATCAAGGTATATAAGGACGGACAACAGAAAATCCTTGATATGATTGAGTTTTACAGAAAACAAGGTTATGCCGAGGATTCTGCAATTATCAAGGGACTCAAAAAGCAGTGGAATGATTATCAGGATAGTATTTCCGATGCTTTACAGGAACAGGCTAATGCACAAGTAGAAGCCTATAATGAACTTCTTGATGAACAGAAGGAACTCCTTGAACAACAGAAAGAAGCACAGGACGAATACTATGACAGTGAAATCAAGGCTTTAGAGGATAAAAAGGCAGCTCTTGAAGAGGTCAATGAAACTATTGAAAAACAGAATGAACTTGAAGAAAAGCGACAGGCTATCGCAGAAGCTGAACGTAATCTCTATAAGAATGTACGTCTTGTTTATTCTGGCGGTCAATGGGTACAAAAGGCAAGAGAAGAGGATTTACAGTCTGTCAAAGATGCCGAAAATGATTTGTCTGATACTCTTAGGAAACAAGAGATTGAAGCACTTGAAAATCAGATAACGGCTTTGAATGATGCTAAAGACGAGTACGATGAAGCTATTGACAGGCAAATCACAGCTATTGAAGAGTCTGAAAAAGCCTTTGAAAAGGCTATGGAAAACTCATATAAGGTCAGACAACAACTTGATTATGAGTTTATTTCTGCTATTGTCGGTGACGATAAGGCTAAAGAATATCAGACTAATGCTGATAATGCATTGAAGGCTATTGCCGATTCTGAAAAGACGGATAGTGCTGACAATTCTGCTCTTATTGACAGCAACAATGCTGTGGCTGAAACTAATCGTGAAGTTGCCGAGAGCAATTTACAGAAGTTGTCTGCCGATGATGCCTTGAAATCTATTTACAATTCATTCCAAAAATCGGGTGCATTATTAAAAGGTACAACTTTTGAAAAGTTTGCAGGCAATATTCAGAATAGTGCTTTGAACGCAACTTTAAACACTCCCCCTAAGATTGCAGATGATATTGTTAAGGGCAGTATGGTTAATAATTATACGGTCAATAATACTGCAAGTGTTACAAATAACATTACTGTTAATGGACGTGGCAAGAGCGATGAGGAACTGGCTAATGAGATCGCAGCAGCCTGTGATGTAAGATGTGAACATAAGATAGATCAAGCGTTTAATGTATTTGTACAATCAGCAAATAACAGATTTACAAAAATGATGTATAGCAACGAGTAAACAATATATATTGGCGTGGCTGTACTTGATGATAGGTACAGTTGCGCCGATAATATCAAAGGAATTTTTCGAGAATGGAGATGATAAAAAATGACCTTTAATAATTTGAATGACTTAATGAAACATATTCAGAATGATATTGACGATTGTGTTCAAAATGAAGTCGCTGAAACAGTGAAAGATGAAATGGTAACTGCTATTCAGACCTCTGTATATAATGTATATGACCCTATCCAATATACCAGAAGATATGGTGATGGCGGTTTGGGTGCAAGGGATAATATTGAGATCGAAAAAATCCCTCATGGAATCAGTGCTAAAGATGTTGCACCATTAGATAACGGACGTACTGATTATGATTTAGGTGAAATTATCATAAATGGCTGGGGTAATATGCCTTTTCCTCGTGACTACATAGGAGAGTGTGCCAAACGGTTGGAAATTACAGGTAATCATGTATATGCGTTAAAGCAAGGACTGAAAAACAAGGGATATGATGTGAAGTAAACATATAAATTTTAATCGTATATCATAGCCCAGACCTTGACAAATCCGTCTGAACTGTGATATACTTAATTCAGTTACGGAAAATAAAATGCCGTGAATTAAGATAAACATACAATGAATTTTTGCGTTAATACCCTCCACCTACACCACTCTCACCGACGAGGACGCTATCCGAAAGATGAACCTGCTCCTTGACGCCCTGGAGGACAACGACGACGTGCAGAACGTATACCACAACTGGGATATGCCCGAGGAGCCCGAAGAGGACTGATTTGTTCAGTCAGCAATGATAAAGACCGCCGAGCTTCGGCGGTTTTGTTTTTCGGCATTAAGGCATTAAAATTTATGATTATACCCCTTGACATTTACCACAAAAGTGGTATAATAAAAATAGAGAATACGTTGGATAGACGATAGCTCTCGACAGATTAAAATCGATTAACGAAAATGATCCGCCTAACTGCTACTTAGGCGGATTACTTCTTTTTGTTGCTTATTATTATATCGGCAAGTGCTATTAAGCAGCTTATAATGCCGATAATTGCTTCAATAGAAATAATTCTCACTCTCCTTCGCAGAAATATTCCACAAAGGTTTGTGATATCAACCTCCCTTCCAACCAATGTGGTATCGGCCGAGAGGTCTACCGCCTATTTTTAACGTCTGAAATTGCGAAAGAAACGCCAACGTATTCTCTGCATTGTATTATACTACTTTTGTCAGAATTAGTCAAGTTATTTTTATATTTGTCATTCTGTGAAGTGACCTTCATACCACACCGCCGAGCTTCGGCGGTTTTCTTTTTCAAAAGACAGTTGAAAAATCCGGGGACTTATGGTATACTTATAAAAAATGAAGGAAAAGAGGCTGAAAACATCGGCAACGGCTTTCACGACAGCTGTATCGTTTCGATGAGCTTCACAAGCGGAATGTATGTCAAAAAAGAAAATCCCCTGCCAAAGCCGACAGGGGATACTTCATATCTTGTGACTGATTATCAGGTGCCTGTGGGGATATAGGGACGTACTGCATTTGCCAGAGCAGATACGGGCATGGTCTGGAGCCAGATATTACCGGGGCCAGTTACCTTTGTATTGAATAAGCCCTCGCCGCCGAAGAGTGTGTTTCCAACGCCGCCCACGGTCTCGATGCTGATAGAGCAGGTGGAATCCATAGCCGCAAGATAGCCTGTATCTATGAGCATGGACTGTCCGGGAGCAAGAGTGTACTGAACCACGCTTCCGTCTATCTCAACGAAAACAGTGCCGTTACCGGTGTACTGCTGCATGATGAAGCCCTCACCGCCGAAGAAGCCTGCGGATATTTTCTTCTGGAAGAAGATGCTCATATCAACGCCGGGCTCAGAAGCCAGATATGCGGACTTCTGTGCAACGATGCTGTTAGTGCCATTGAGCTTGAATGCGAGGATATCGCCGGGGAAGGTAGAAGCGAAACCAATCTCGCCGGGGCCTCCCTGGGACGTATATGTATTAGTGAAGATAGACTCTCCGGAAAGAGCCTTAGTAGCTGCCTTTCCGAGAGCGCCTAAAAATCCGCCTGCACCGTTTCCGATGCTTGTATTCATCTGCATATTGGGAGTCATCCAGGACATTGCGCCCTTCTGACAATTAATGGACTCGCCGCCCTCCATTCTGCAAATCAGGACGGGCATAGGTGCGCCTTTGATCTCATACTGCATAATATTTTACCTCTTTTCATTTTTTGGGCTTTCCGCTCCCATGCTCACATTATAGCATAATGATTAATAAAAGTAAAGCATTTTATGAAAATTGAATCGGTTTTTAATGGAAATTTAATATTTCTAAGGGTTTATGCAGAAAACCGCCCCTGCAACTCCTGAAGCAGCTAATAGTTAACTATCAACTGTTATCTGTATTACGCTTGCATTTTCCCCGCAAATGGAGTATAATATATCCATAACCACCGAAAGGAGCAAGCTTATGAAATTTTCCGAAATGAAATACACCCGCCCCGACGTCGATAAGATAAGGGAGGCGGCTGACAGGACCGTTAATGCTCTCAGAAACGCGTCAAGCGCCGAAGGTGCAAGACATGCCTTTGACGACTTCAACACCTGCGCTGATACCTATGCTACCATGAACACCCTCGTCCTTATCCGCCACAGCATCAACACCGAGGACCAGTTCTATGACAAGGAGACCCAGTTCTTCGATGAGGAAAATCCCAAGTATTCCGAATATATTCAGAACGTCAACCGTGCGCTGGCCGAAAGCCCCTTCCGCCATGAGCTGGAGGATATCTTCGGCGCGCTGATGTTCAAAAATATCGACATCGGCTTAAAGGCCTTTTCTCCCGCGATAATCCCCGAAATGCAGGAGGACAACAAGCTCACCACCGAATATCAGAAGCTTATCGCCTCTGCGCAGATAGACTTCAACGGCGAAAAGCTGACCCTCTCTCAGCTGACCCCCTTCAAGCAGTCCACCGATGACGAGGTCCGTCATGCTGCATGGGCGGCGGAAAGCGGCTTCTACAGCTCCAAGGGCGCAGAGCTGGACGATATCTACGACAAAATGGTGTCCCTGCGCACAAAAATGGCCGAGAAAATGGGCTATGAGAATTACGTCACTCTCGGCTATTACAACATGCTCCGCAACGACTACACCAAGGAGGATATCGCAAAATTCCGGGAATCGGTAGTGAAATACTGCGTTCCCGTGGCAGAGCGGGTCTACAAGGCACAGGCAGAGCGCACGGGCTGCCCATATCCGCTGAAATACTCCGATACTCCGCTGAATTTCCGCTCGGGAAATGCTGTCCCCAAGGGCACTGCAGAGGATATCCTTGCAGCGGGCAGGAAGTTCTATCACGAGCTTTCCCCCGAGACTTCGGAGTTCATCGACTTCATGTTCGATAACGAGCTCTTGGACGTCCTCAGCCGCAAGGGCAAGGCTGCGGGAGGCTACTGCACCGATATCCCCGATTACAAGGCGGAGTTCATCTTTGCCAACTTCAACGGCACCTCCGGCGATGTTGAGGTCATCACCCACGAGGCAGGACATGCCTTCGCAGGCTATACTGCGCGGGATATCTATCCTTCGGACCTGCGCTCCCCCACCATGGAAAGCTGCGAGATACACTCCATGAGCATGGAATTTTTCGCATGGAAATGGGCGGAGGCTTTCTTCGGCGAGCAGGCGGATAAGTACCGCTATCAGCATCTCTGTGAAGCGCTGAAATTCATCCCCTATGGCACCATGGTGGACCATTTCCAGCACATCATGTACGAAAATCCCACACTCACTCCAGCCGAAAGACATGCCGAGTGGCGCAGGCTCACCGGGATATACATGCCCTGGATAGATTTAGACGGCTCCCCCTTCTATGGCGAGGGCAGGGCATGGCAGAGACAGATACACATCTATGAAAATCCCTTCTACTATATAGATTACGTCCTTGCGCAGACTGCGTCCTTACAGTTCTGGGCGCTGATGCAGGAGGATTACGACGAGGCATGGCGCCGCTATATGAAGCTGGTGCGCTGTGGCGGAACAAAGACCTACAGCGGACTTCTTGCCGAGGCAGGCTTTGACTCACCCTTCGGAGGAACTGCTCTGAGGACCGTTGCTGATGCCGCCGAAAAGTGGCTGGATACTCACAAAATATGCGAATAATTAAAATAGTGCCGCTGATGCTGTCGGCGGTGATACTCTGCTCATGCAGCTCGCTGAACAGGGACAATGACAACGCCGAGCCTGTGCTGCTGACGGGCGTTTCCGCGGAAACCACGGCGGAAATGCCGGGAATATTATCCCCCGAAAGAGCAGTGGTCCTATCCCCTGCTGCGGCGGAGATAGTCTGCGAGCTTGGCTTTTCCGATAAGATAGCTGCCCGAGGCGAATACTGTGACTATCCCGAGCAGCTGATGTCGATACCCACGGCAGGCTCTGCGGCAAATCCCGATGTTGCGAAGCTGCTTGAATACTCCCCCGACATCGTGATAACGGAAAGTCCCATATCCAAGGCGGACAGGACTGACCTTGCCGACAGCGGCGCAGAGGTGCTGTCCATGACTGCGCCGGACAGTCTGGCTTCCCTCAGAGAGGAATATATCACCATAGCATCGCTGTGGAGCGACAGCCCCGAAACGCTTGCGGATAATGCTCTGTCGGAGCTTGTGAGAGCCTCCGAGGAAGCGCCGCAGATTGACGGAAAGCTGCTACTTTTCCTGTCAGAGGAAAATGTTGCCACTCCAGATACGCTGGCAGGCGACCTGATAGGCACCTTCGGAGCAAACGCCGCAAAGGGCTACAAGAACTATTACATGCCCTATGACAAGATAATAATGACCGATCCGGACGTGATATTTCTTTCGAACAGTGTGGACTATTACGCCTTCACCGAGGAATACGCGGAGCTTACCGCTGTAAAAAGGGGAAATATCATCATCATTGACGGAAGTCTGCTGGAGCGTCCCACATCGCGGCTGTGGGAGCTTATGGATTTTATTTCGGACAATATCCCGCTGTTAAAGCTGTCCCAGGACGAATAGTACAAATTATATCCAAAGCATTTTGTGCAAAATAACGAAAATACAGTTTCCGCTTTACAAACCGCCCCCGCTGTGATATAATAGATATGTTACAGACAGCGAGGTGTGGCTCAGTTTGGTAGAGCGCTTCGTTCGGGACGAAGAGGCCGTGGGTTCGAATCCCGTCACCTCGAC
>CAMEYZ010000042.1 GCA_945947715.1 uncultured Clostridia bacterium
TCTCTATCCGCATATTATGGAGGATATCGCAGATCTTGTCCGCCGCCTCCACAGCCTTTTCCTTTTTAAAATTCAGAAAAACAGCTGCTGTCATTTCAAGTCAATCCTTTCGGTTTCCGAGCTTATCGAAGGCATTATCGACAAGCTCCGTAAAATTGCAGCATACAGCGGGATATATCCCCCCGCTGTGTATCACATGAGCAATATATTCGATGTTCCCGTCGCCACCGCATATGGGGGAATAGTCAAATTTATCGGCATATAGGCCATGTTCCGCAAAGGCTGAAAATATCTCGTTTAGCACCCGAACATGGACCTTTTTCGAACGGACAATGCCGTTTTTTCCCACGTCCTGCCTGCCACATTCAAACTGGGGCTTGATAAGCACAGCCGCCTCGCCGCTGTCCGATAGTACGTCTGCAATGCCCTGCATGATAAGCTTCAATGAGATAAAGGACACGTCGCAGGCAAGAAAATCAGCCTTTCCTCCGATATCTGCGGCAGTGATGCTTCTGAGATTGAAGCCCTCCATGTTGATGACTCTTTCATCGGACAGAAGCTTTTTGTCCAGCTGACCGTGCCCCACGTCCACAGCATAGACCACCGCTGCACCGCCCTGAAGCATGCAGTCGGTAAAGCCGCCTGTGGAAGCACCAAAATCCACGCACTTTCGCCCCTCAAAGGATATGTCAAATACTCTTGCCGCCTTTTCCAGCTTAAGTCCGCCACGGCTGACGTATTTAAGCGTTTCGCCGATAATTTTTATCTCTTCATCGCCCGCAACCTCGGAGGACGGTTTTTTAACGGGCTTTCCCCCGATAAGCACGCCGCCGCTCTGTATAAGCTCCTTAGCGCGCTGTCTGCTGGGAACAGCTCCGCTTTTTGCAAGATATTCGTCAGCTCTCATGGATAAGCTCCTTCTGGGCAGCTGATATTGCACCACGCATGCCCTCACCGTCCAGACCCAGCCTGTGCAGCGATGAGCTTACAGCTGCCTGTGGGATAAAGCTCTCAGCGGCGATTATCTTATATTTCCCTGAAAAGCCCGATTCTGCGAGCCTGGAGAGAAGATGCTCTCCTATGCCGCCATTTCTTGCAGATTCCTCAAAAAACAGTATATACTTATAATTCCTGCAAATCGAAACAATATCCTCGGAAAGCGGATTGATTTTTACAATTCTGAGCCTGCCGCAGGATATATCCTCCGAGAAGAGTTCCCTGGATATCCTTCCATAGGAAACAGCCAGGATATCCGAGCCGCCGTTGGGGTCATATACATAGTCGGAGTATCCCGCTTCCGCACAGCCCTCGTCTCCCTTTCCCTTTGGATATCTTACTGCTGCAATGCCCTCGGTCTCATAAAGCGCCTTTTTAAGACAGGCCTTAAGCTCAGAATAATCCGACGGAGAAAATACCGTCACACCAGGCACAGCTGTCAGCATGGGAACATCGAACACTCCCTGATGAGTTTCTCCGTCCTCGCCCACAGCTCCAGCCCGGTCAACGCATAAAACTATGTGATTGTTCGGGATAGCGTTGTCGTGTATCACCTGATCGAATGCTCTCTGCAGGAAGCTCGAATATACGGAAAATACAGGTATCTTCCCCATAGAAGCAAGACCTCCGCAGAAGGTGACTGCATGCTGCTCAGCTATGCCCACATCAAAAAATCTGTCAGGAAATTCCGAAGCGAAATACTGAAGGCCTGTTCCGTATTTCATGGCAGCAGTTACTGCGCATATCCTGTCGTCCTTTTGGGCAAGCGCTGCCAGTTCTCTTCCGAATACCGCCGAGAAGCAGTCCTCTGAGATGACCTCGGGATTTCCGTATTTCAGCTCATAAGCGCTTATACCGTGAAAAGCTCCGGGATTTTTTTCCGCAGGCTTGAAGCCCTTTCCCTTGATAGTCTTTACATGAATCAGCACAGGCTTTCCCACTGCCTTAGCCGCCTTGAAAACCTCGTCCATTGCAGCGATATCGTGACCGTCCACAGGCCCCAGGTATACAAATCCCATATTTTCAAACATGGTATTGTGATAGAGTATCCAGCGCAGAGTGGACTTGGAGTATTCCATTATCTCCTTCACGGGCTTGCCCACCACAGGTATATTATCCAGAAGCTTTTCGGTGCGATGCTTTGTTGTGATATACTTTTCGTTTGCACGGATAGAGGAAAGATATTTTGCAATAGCTCCTACATTTTTTGAAATGGACATCTCATTGTCGTTTAATACTACGATAAGATTATTAAGTCCCTTTCCGGCATTATTAAGCCCCTCATAAGCCTCTCCGCCGGTAAATGCGCCATCGCCGATAACTGCGATAACATGGTGTTCGTTATCGCCCGAAAGCTGCATTGCCCTTCCGATACCGCAGGCAGCGGAAATGGAAATGCTGCTGTGACCGCTGATAAAGGCATCATGCTCAGATTCTGAGGGACGAGCAAAGCCTGAAAGTCCGTTTTCCGTTCTGATAGTAGAGAACCTGTCGTATCTGCCGGTCAGAAGCTTGTGAGTATACGCCTGATGTCCCACGTCCCAGACAAACTTGTCCTTGGGGGAATCGAACACTCTGTGAAGAGAGACCGTCAGCTCCACCGTTCCCAGATTGGAGGAAAGATGTCCTCCATTCTCACCCACTGTTTTGATAAGAGTTTTTCTTATCTTTCTGCAAAGCTGCCTGCACTGAGGAATTGACAGCCTTTTTATATCCTCGGGAAGCCTCAGCCGTACAGCAGGAACATTCACATTCTCCTGTGAAGGCTCCCCGTCGTATTTATCGAGATCGTTATTCATAGCTCTTCCTCCGGCTTAAAGACTCATAGGGAAAACAAGAGCTATGATAACTCCCAGCGCACCGCCGCAGAGACACTGCAAAGGAGTATGTCCCAGAATTTCCTTAAGCTCCTTTTCCTTTTTGCGGCTTTTTTCATCGGGAGAGTCGCTACTTGCCTCAATAGCGCTGTAGTTCATCATTTTCTTGATAATATTTATCTCATGAGCATGATGTCCCGCTTCGCGGCGCACACCCATAGCATCGTACAGGACAACCAGCGCAAACATGACGATCATCGCAAATTCAAAATCGTATACGCCGTACTGTCTGCCCACAGCCACCACCGCAGAGCAGACCATTGCAGAATGACCGCTGGGCATTCCGCCAGGGCCGAAAAGTCTTTC
The DNA here is from genome assembly GCA_945947715.1 of uncultured Clostridia bacterium. GTDB lineage: Bacteria > Bacillota > Clostridia > Oscillospirales > Ruminococcaceae > RGIG4694. The sequence continues at coordinate 3,180 of CAMEYZ010000042.1, forward strand.
AAAATTAAATTTTTTCGTCTGAACAAAAACTATTATTGTCTTGATTATCTGTGCAAGAAACCACGCCAATACGGAGGATGTCAGAATATAATTATATTTCATTTCCCTTTTCAGATCCTTTCACGTTATTTTTTTCTGCGGAGAAGATATCCTGTAAGCTCCATGAGAAACTCCCTGTCAGGAAACTCTCCCAGAGCCCTTTCAGCCCTTTCGGTAAGCTCCGCCGCAGCCGCACGAGCCTTTTCAAGTCCCATTTCAGCGGCATAGGTGGATTTCCCAAGCTCCTTGTCGCTGCCCACAGGCTTTCCAAGCTCCTCGGTGGTAGACGTTATATCGAGGATATCGTCGGTTATCTGGAAGGCAAGTCCCAGCTGTCTGCCGAACTCACCAGCAGCTTCAAGAAGCTCATACCGACCGGAGCAGATAACGCCCATTCTGCACGCACAGCTGATAAGTGCCGAGGTCTTCATGGAATACATATCTAAAAGCTTGTCCTCGGAGAACACTGCTCCGTTCACATTTCCCATATCTATGACCTGACCGCCAATCATTCCGTCGGTACCCACAGCCCGCGAAAGCTCGGAGATAAGCTTCACCTTTTTTTCATCGGAAAGCTTATCGTCATCGGCGATGACCCCGAACGCAAGATTCTCCAGCGCGTCTCCCGCCAGCAGAGCCATTGCCTCGCCGTAGGCCTTGTGGCAGGAGGGCTTTCCCCGGCGGATATCGTCGTTGTCCATACAGGGCAGATCATCGTGGATAAGCGAGAAGGTATGTATCATCTCAATGGCGCAAGCAGCAGCCAGAGAAGCCTGCATATCTCCCCCGCATATCCGCGCAAACTCCAGCACCAGCGCAGGACGGAGCCGCTTTCCCCCCGACATCAGCGAGTACCACATAGCCTCGGTAATCTCATGCTGATAGTCGGACTCCTTTCCGCCGAAGCGCTCCTTATATTCAAGGAGGCGCTTGTTGGTCATTTCGGAGTATTCGGTGAGCCTTGCAGTATTTTTATCATTCATTATCCGTTTCACCTGCGTCCTTCACGGTCATTTTCGCATTTTCCAGAGCCTTTCTGCAGGACTCCAGCTCATTCATGCCCTGCTTGAAGGCCTCCACGGCCTTGTCCAGAGGAAGCTCGCCGCTACCCAGCTGACCGATGATATCCTCCACTTTTTTTACAGATTCTTCATATGACATATCATAATTCCCCTTTGTTATTCGATAATAGCATTTCTTTCCCCGTCGGAAAAGCGTATGCATACCTTGTCCCCCGCCTTCACTAATTCTGCGGAGGAAATCAATCTGTCGTCCTTAAAAACCGCGGAGTATCCCCGCGCCATTATCCTAAGCGGACTTAACGCGTCCAGCTGTGCTGCAAGATGAGCTATCCTTTCAGTCTCTGCTCCAAACCGCACATTCATAGCCGCCGCCAGTCTTTTTTCGCAGTCGGATATTTTTTCCTCAAGGACCCTGATGCGGTTTTCGGGAGAAAGCAGCTCCAGCCTCTTCTGAGCACCGTCCAGCTGCATCTCCAGATCGTCGGTATATCTTTCAAATGATGCTCGCAGCTCCTTTGCGAGAGCGTCTATATCCTCCAGCAGCTCCGACATAAGAGGTACTGCAAGCTCTGCCGCCGCAGAGGGAGTAGGTGCCCGCAGGTCAGCCGCAAAATCGGCGATAGTGGTATCGGTCTCGTGACCCACTGCAGAGATTATCGGCGTATTGCAGTCATAAATGGTGCGCGCCACGTCCTCGGAGTTGAAGGCATTAAGGTCCTCGAAGGAGCCTCCGCCCCTTCCGCAGATAATGACGTCGCAGCCGCTGATATCGGCAAAATCCAGCGCATCGCAGATAGATTCGGGAGCGTCCTTTCCCTGTACCATACATGGAAAGAGCACCACCTCAGCCACAGGATACCGCCGCCCGATAATATTGAGCATATCACGCAAAGCCGCCGCCTCCCGTGATGTGACAATGCCTATCCTTGCAGGATATTTCGGGATAGGCTTTTTATGCTCTTCGGCGAATATCCCCTCAGCAGCCAGCTTATTTTTCAGCTGCTCTGCTTCAAGATAGAGCGCGCCCGTCCCGTCAGGAAGCATGTCCGAAACGTACAGCTGATACACGCCATCCCGTTCAAAGACCTCCACGTTTGCAGTAACATAGACGCTCATACCGTCCTCGGGCATAAAGGGCAGCGCAGACGCGTATCTGCTGAACATCACAGCCTTTACTGCGCAGCCTCCCTCTTTAAGTGTAAAGTAAAAGTGCCCGGTTTTTCTGTAGTTGACAAAATTGGATATCTCGCCCTTGACGATGATATTACGGAAATTCTTATCTCCGCGGAAAATAGACGCGGTATATGCATTCAGCTGTGAAACTGTTACGGTTATTGACATTTTATTACTCCGTTTGAAAAAGCCGCAAATATCGCAGTACCCGCCGCGTTGTCGCAGGAAAACTCGGGAGCGGCAAAGTATATGTTTTCATATCTGTCGGCGATAAATTTGCGAATATATTTGTTAGACATGACTCCTCCCGCATAAAGTACGGGGAGCCTTCCCTTTTCGGAAAATGCGTACTCGGTCATCTTCGCAGCAGAAGCAGCCACCGCATACTGACACGCAAGAGCGATATCCTCATGAGGAACGCCCTCGGAGAGCATTTTCCCGAATTTATTTTCAAAGCCCGAAAGACAGCAGCTACCGTCCTTCATAACGGGTCTTACATTCATTTTTGAGGGGTTTGCGGTGCTTTTCTCCGCCAGCCTTTCAAGCTCCGGTCCGCATGGGAATTTAAGTCCCAGCATAACGCCCGTCCTGTCGATAAGCTGACCGCCCTTCAGGTCCAGTGATGAACCTATTTCCGACACAGAGAAGATATCCTTCTCGTGGGGAGAGCAGTACAGACAATCGGTGGTCCCGCCGCTTATGTGAAAGGCGATGAAATCATGGGACAGCATGGAAAGCCTGTCCGCAGAATAAAGTGCTGCTAAAATATGACCGCACTGATGACTTGTCTTGTAAACGGGGACGCCGAGAAATCTGCCGATATTATCGGCGAGCCCCTCTCCGCAGAGAAAGCAGGGCATGTATGAACCGTCGATATTCCTGGGACGGTATGAGACGCCCACTGCAGAAATATTCTTTATATCCGTCCTGTCGGCAAGGGCAGCTATCACCTTCGGAAGCTGCACCGTGTGATGAAACACCGCGTCGCTCTGACGAAGCCCGCAGCCGCCCTCCTTCACAGGAAGCATCAGCTTTTCCTGGACCACCGAGCCGTCGTCGCTGTCATAAATTGCGGCAGATGTGGTGTAGTTGCTGGTATCTATCCCCAAAAAGCGAGCCATTATGCTTTTGCCTCGACCGACTCAGCAAATCTTCCGAGAACGCCGTTGACAAACTTCACATCGGAATCGAAGCCGTATTTTTTCGCAAGATTTACCGCCTCGCTGACAGCCACATTGGTAGGCACCTTGTCGTTGTGCTTTATCTCATAGATTGCAAGCCTCAGCACGGCAAGGCTGACCTTGGAAATTCTGCCTATCTGGCGCTTTTCGCTGTATGAGGAAATGATCTCGTCCAGCTCATCAAGATTATCGTAAACTCCCTTAAAGACTGCTGCGGAGACCTTGTCAAAATCCTTTTCATCGACGGATTCCTCGCCGAAATCGAATATTTCAGCTTCCTTAGCTGTGCTGATTATCTCATCGCAGGATTCCTCCGTGCGGAATATCTTTTCAAATACGAGGATAAACGCCGCCTCACGAATTAAACTTCCCTTTTTCATTTTCAATTTTCCTTTCAAAAAAATCACGCAGAAAAGCAAGCCTGCGGGTAATAGCCCTCAGAGCCTGCTTTTGCGTATACTATCATTCATTGCAAAATATGCAGCTGTAAGGAGTGACAGTATCCCGACTGCGGCTCATAGCAGGTCATAGCATTTCTTATGCGCCGTATGCCGCAATACCTTCGACCCTGACGTTTACCGCGCCTAACGCGATGCCCATCATGGACAGGATATCGTCGCGGACCTTTTTCTGTATGTTTTCACAGACGTTTTTCGCCTTGCAGCTGTAGGTGAGCTTTACGCTCACGGTGACCTCAGGAAACTCCGAAGTCAGGTCCATTTTAACGGGACTTTTTCCGAAAAGTCCTCCGACTCCGTCAACGCTCATAACGGCATTCTTTATAACCGCTTCGATAACGTCCTCGGATATCTTGAGACTTTTTATACCTGTTTCCGTTTTTCTATCCATGTTATTTCATTCCTTCCGAATTTGTTAACTTATGTAATGCAGGTATAACTGTAAAAGATTTACAGAAAGCTTTCTTAAAACAACTCACATTACTATTATAACAAATTTTTTCAGATAAAACAACTACTTTACCTCAAAAATTCTGATATTTTCCGCAGAAATTGTCACCTCACTTAACAATATATCCTTTATTTTAGCTGCATCCTCGGGAGTAAGCCCGTCTGTGCGGACAACAATGTTTGCGGTCTCGCCGTCAAGGTATACAACACAGTCCTCAAAGCCCTGTGCCTTCACCAGTGATTCTATCTTTGCCTCACTCTCAGAAAGCTGGGTAAGATTTACAGCTTCGGCAGTATAAGCGGCGTCCTCCTCGGAGGAAATATCTCCGCCATTTAGCATTGCGGAAAGAGTTTCCACTGCCTCATCACGGGAGGTCATGCGTGAAAGCCTTGCCTGAGAGAAATAGTCTATTTCGTCGGCGGAGCCTGTGTTCACATAAGCGGCGTCGCCGTAGTTGACTGTTTTTGAATCTGCGGCTGTAGCGGTATCGTCGGCGAGGCTCTTTTCCGCTGCGGAGAAGGCGTAGTTCATGTAAACGGCAATTCCCAGGATAAGGGTCAGGCATGCGAGAATGATGTGTTTTTTTCCGATTATCAAGGTTGGTTTTCTCATAATATCATTTCCTTTCTGAGTAAATAATTATTCCATTTTCACAACGCATATGCGGTTTGAGGGCAATCCCAGCGCCACTGAAACAGCCTCGTATACCTTTTCGCAGACCTGAGAATTACCTCCGCCCTCGCATACGATGACCGCTCCCGTCACGGCAGGAGAATTGACCTTTGTGACTATCCCCCCTTTGTCTGCGATAACATATTCACGCTGCTGTCTGTCAGCAGAGGTGTCGGTCTCCTCGGCATATACGTACTCCTCCGATGAGGACAGCGTTATCATCACCCTTACATCTCCCACCCCCTGTATCCCCGAAAGTATTTCTTCAAGACGCTTTTCAAGCCTCGCCTCGTAGGCGTCGTTCTGACTGAAAGCCTCTGCGTCGGAATTTTTTTCAGGGACTTCCTCACTACTTCCGCCGGAAAATACTATCAGCAGCATGCCTATCACCCCGACTATCACTGCTCCGTAAATGAATTTCCTGTTCTGCGGAAGCTTTTTGATAAGCTCCATTATCTTATCCATTTTCATCAGCCTGCCTTTTCACATAGATGGTCACGTCCTCTCCGACAGCATTTTTAAGAGCCTCCATAGCGAAGACATATTCGGAATAATAATCCGAAAGACTTGCTGTGACTTCATTAATATATATGCTGCCGTTTTCGGAAATATCAATCCTTGAAGAAACCTCCGCGCCCAAAATGCCCTTTTCCTTCAGATAATTCTCCAGAGTGCGGTTAAGATTTTTCTCCGCCGCAGCTATAAAATAATCATCAGCGCTCGTGGCGGTGCTTTCCGTGACTGCCACAGAGCCTGCGGATATTTCAGAAAGCTCGGAAAAATCCCCCTTCATTATCCCGGTAGCTGCCGTGACAATGAATATCGCTCCCAAAATCAGCTTTAGCTGCCCCTCGCACTTTCCGTCGGGAACAGCCATTCCCAGCGCAGCAGATATTATCGAAATAAAGCAGGCGGAAAGTATAATGCTTTTTATCGTTTCCATAGCTTTTCCTTTCATGACGGATTCTGTACCATAAGTATCCCCGTTGATATGATAAGCAGCGCTCCAAAGCAGAGCAGTATCCCCAACGCCATGCCAATGACCGACGAGGTGTTTTTCAGCAGCTTTACCAGCCTATCCTGTCCGAGTATCTCCGAAACGGCACAGCCTATATTCACTGCAAGATAAAGTGCCGCCGCCTCCAGCGCAGGAGGAAGCACCGTAAGAGCTATCGCCGTGATGCCATATATCCCCGCAGCGCTGCGGAGCAGCCCCAGACAGGACCGCACCGTGCCATAGGTATCGGACAAGGCTCCGCCCACCACCGGGATAAAATTCGATACAGCAAGCTTTGCCGCCTTGACACCTATGCTGTCAGCGGCAGTGCCCACGCTGCTCTGAAGGGAGGTCATTCCTGTGAAAATGGTCATGACCGCGATTATGAGAAAGGTACAGCACTTGTTTATCAGCGCAGTGATGCTACCAAGTGAATACTGCGTATTTATGCCATCTGCGATGCCCAGCGCCATGCAGGAGGACATCAGCGGCAGCATAATATTCGATGCCAGCTGAACAGCGCCCTCCGCTGCGCCGATAATGGTCATGTTGTAGACTGCCGCACTTGTGACAGCGCCCGAGGAAGCGGCTATTCCCGCATACACAGGAACGTATGCCAGCATAAACACTCCCCCCGCCTTTATGGTGGCAGCGATGTTATTAAGACACTCCGATACAGGCACAGCCACTACAGCCGCTGTCACCATAACAGAGACCATTCCGTAAACCGTTTTAAGCCTGCTGTCAGGCACTGTTTCCGAAAAGGACGACACTGCAGAGGACAGCACAGCAGCTGCAATGACCAGCCCGAGAGTTTTCATGGGATATTTCAGCTTTTCCCCGAATTTTTCCAGGATATAGCTTATGACCTCCCCGAAGGATATCTCAGTAAACTCCCCTGCGTCGTCCATAGACACGCCGTTTTCGTAAAGTATTTCCCCCGCCTCATCAGGAACAGCGGAGTATATGCCGCTGTCGTCGATGCCCAGCGAGGAATAAAGCTCAGCGGGGTCTATCCCGGAATAGCTGTCCTCGTTTTCCTCCGCCGAGCAGAATATCCCCGAAAAAAGTCCGATAATAAGTATCATAACTGCCGTTACTGCCGTTTTTTTCATACATTCCACTATCCTATCAGTCCTGCGGCAATATCCGCAATTTTTTCCAGAAGAGGCAGCGCCATTACTGCCATAGCTATCCTCCCCGCCGTTTCCGCCTGAACAGCGAGGGTATTTTCTCCGCTGTCACGGCATATCCCCGCAGCAAGTCCAGTGAGAAAGCACACTCCCGCCGATTTGTACAGGATATTTATGTACTGCTCGTCCGCGCCTATCTTCTCGTACAGCATGTTGATGAAATCCACCAGCGGAGACAGCGCCAGTACGGACAGCGAGGTTATTATCACAGCAGCGGCAGCGGTTATCATCACGCCGTATTCCCTGCCCGTCTTGTCGAATATGCGGCAGATGACCGCCGCCGAGATACAAAGTCCTGCAATAGCCGAAAGCTTCATAGCATCATTCCTACAGTCCGAAGGCAGCTCTTATAGTGTCGAACAGCTCCGATATCTCGTTGATGATAAGTCCCAGCACCACTATAAGTCCCGCGATAGTCACCATAAGAGCCTGCTCGTCCCTCTCCGCCTTTTTTAGCAGAAGATTAAGCACCGCCACGATTATTCCAATTCCTGCAATTTTAAAAATGAGATCTATTTCCATTGTTATCAGTCCTTAAATCAGTATAACAGCTGCAAAGAGTCCCGCTGTCACTCCCAGTATGCGGTACAGCCTTCCCTTTTCTCTGCGCTCGCTGTCTGCCTCGGTAATGAGCTCACGAAGAGCCTCTCTCTGAGCCGAAAGACCTTCAAGCTGTCCCTGTACATCGGTAGAACCGAGAGTCTCCCCCAGCTCCTCTAATATGGCCTTTTCCTCCGCCTGTATGTATTCAGGGGGAGCTTTTTCCAGGCAGTCCTTCCATAGCTCACGGATATTGAGACTGCCGCTGTCAAGCTCACTGTTTATGTCCGACAGAAAGGAAAGTCGTCCGAGCCGCTTGTCCTCGGCAGCAGCGCAGATAATATCCTCCAGCGGAGAAGCGGTCTGTCTTATCATAGCCGCCGCCTTGCCGATAAATCGGTCAATCTCGCAGAGCACTGCACATCTGCCCGACAGTCTGTCAGCCATTGCTGCCCCTGTCATTGCAGACATTATTATTATCAATATCAAGCCTATGTTTTTCATAATATTCTCCAATGTTGATGATTTTTTCCACCGAGCCGCTTTTAATAAAGGCCGAGTATTCAAAAACTCCCATATCCACGAGACGTCGGATATTTTTCCTGCGAAAGATATCCTCGGCAGAGCCTCCATGAACTGAGGCGGCAATGCGCACTCCACAGCCGAAAGCCGACTCAATGGCGGCAATATCATCAGCCGCGCCGATCTCGTCGCATATTATGAACCTCGGTGACATCACCCTGACAGCTGCATTTATTCCGTCAGCCTTGGAAAATCCGCTGAACACGTCTGTGTTGATACCCACATCATTTCTCGGTCTTCCTCTTACGCAGGCAGCAATCTCGCAGCGCTAGTCGATTAGGGACACGCTGTACTTCACTCCCAGCTGTCGGCAGAGGTCACGGAGAACGGTAGTTTTTCCGCTGGCAGGCTCCCCGCACAGGAGTATGCTCTTAGGCTTCGGCTTCATGACATCACGCATTATCTTGTCCGCAGCGCCAATACACTGCCTTGCTATGCGAAAATTTATCCCCGAGATATCGCGCACAGTTTCCAGCCGACCTCCACTTGTGACAGCTGTTCCGCAAATACCGGCCCTGTGACCGCCTGCCACGGTGATAAAGCAGCTTGCTATCTGAGCGGTATGGCTGTGAATGGAATACTGGCAGACCGAATCGAATACCCGTCTTATGTCGTCAGCGGTGACCTCGATTGCCTTAGTGCTGTCAGGAGAAAGCTCCCCGGAGGACAGCAGATAGAATATCCCCTTTGAATGGACCACCGCCGCAGGACGGCCTGTCCGCAGACGTATTTCCCAGATGTCGCTGCTTTTTACCTGTGCAAGAGCAGAAGCTATCCTTGCCGGAAAATACTGAATTATTTCACTGTCCATGCTGTTCAAAATCCCCTTTCGGTAATGATTTATTTAATTCTATGACCAGGCGGGGGAAAATATTCCTGAAATAAAAAACGACAGCTGCTAACATTCCGCAGCTGTCGTTCAGACAGATAATATTCAACTTAATTCGTTACAGCTTTTCTATCTCCTCCATAAGAGCCGAGACTATCTCATTTTCTGGGACCTTCCGGAGTATCTCGCCCTTGCGGAAGATAAGTCCGCAGCCGTCCCCGCCTGCCGCTCCGATGTCGGCTTCACGTGCTTCGCCGGGGCCGTTCACGATGCAGCCCATAACAGCCACGGTGATATCCTTGTGGATATTTCTCACCCTATCCTCGACCTCCTTAGCGAGAGAGACCAGGTCTATCTTAGTCCGTCCGCAGGTGGGACAGGACACAAGACGAACTCCGCTGCCCTTTCCCACGGCTGATAAAATGTCCTTAGCAGCATATATTTCCTTAACAGGGTCATCTGTGAGAGAAACTCTGATAGTCTCGCCGATACCGTCACAGAGCAGCGAGCCTATCCCCACAGCAGATTTTATTATTCCCATTCTTTCGGTGCCAGCCTCAGTCACTCCCAGATGAAGCGGATATGCGCAGCTTTCCGCCATAAGACGATAAGCCCTTATCATGGTAGGCACATCGGAGGATTTTATGGAAATGACTATATCATCAAAATCACAGTCCTCCAGCATTTTAGCATGACCGAGAGCGCTTTCAACGAGAGCCTCTGCAGTAGGAGCGCCATATTTAGCAAGAAGCTCCTTTTCGAGAGAGCCGGAATTAACGCCTATACGTAT